>CAYQMZ010000494.1:0-6245 GCA_964418725.1 uncultured Pirellulaceae bacterium | reverse complement strand
ATACGTTCAAAATTGAGAGGCAACAAAACCGTTTGCTGCAGGGAAGCTGCCCATTAATGCCCCAGCGATTGGTACATTATTGGATGCCAGCATCGGCGATGTCGACAGTTGAAGAGGACCCACGAATGAGATTCGCAAGACGACAATTCATGCACGCCTGTTCGGGGGCCGCTGTTGTTGGGGCACTGCAGTCGGCGCGTTCGATTCATGCTGAAACTTCCAAGGTGCCTGAACCAGGCAGAGTAATCGTCGGCGTCATGGGGATGCAACGAGGACTGGCGCTGGCAAAAGAGTTTCAGAAACAACCAAACGTCGAAGTTCGCTACGTCTGTGACGTGGATCAGCATCGTCTTGATCGAGCCGTGGCGACACTACAGGCTGATTTCGATGCGAAGGCACTTCCGGTTCGTGACTTTCGCAAAATCTTGGATGACGACGGGGTAGACGTGCTTGTATGTGCAGCTCCGAATCACTGGCACGGACCGGCAACCATTCTTGCATGTGCCGCGGGCAAACATGTCTACGTCGAGAAACCTGCAAGTCACAATCCGGCGGAAGGCGAATGGATGGTGGAAGCTGCCGAGAAGCACTCAAGGCTGGTTCAAGTGGGCATGCAGCGACGCAGCAATCCACGCTGGATAGATGCGATGAAACGTGTGCACGACGGACTGCTTGGCAGTGTGTTCTTAGCACAGTCGTGGTATTCCAATTCTCGTGGATCGGTTGGAAAGGATCGCGATGTTGAAGTGCCCGAGTACTTGGACTACGAACTCTGGCAGGGGCCCGCTGCTGAACGTGCCTACTCACCGGCGGTCGTTCATTACAACTGGCACTGGCGTTGGAATTGGGGCAACGGCGAAATTGGAAACAACGGAGTCCACACGTTGGATCTATGCAGATGGGGCCTACAACAGCGGCTGCCGGAATCCACGGTCAGCGTTGGCGGAAGGCACGCTTTCGATGACGCTCAGGAAACGCCCGACACCAATACGGCTTCATTTCAGTTCCCCGGCGGTGTGCGAGCAACATGGGAAGGGAACAGTTGCCATCGAGTGAAGTCCGGCTTTGTGACGCTGTTCGGCACGGAGGGGCGACTGGAAATTGATGAAAACGGTGCGAATCGACACTTTGATCGTAAAGGCACACTTGTGTCTGAGGTTGATGGATCGCCGCATAGTCTGCGAGATCACATCGCCAACTTTTTGGATTGCATTCGCAGCGAAAAGTCTGCAAATCATCTAAATGCGAACATCACGATTGGCCACGAGAGTGCCTTGCTCTGTCACCTAGCCAATATCGCGTATCGAATCGATGGAGTCGTAACCACGGATCCTCACAATGGACACATCTTGAGTAACGATCGGGCCGAGGACTTTTGGCAGCGAGAGTATCGCCCTGGTTGGGAGCCCGCGGTTTGAACGACTCACAATTATCAGTGTGATGAAAACCCAAGCTGGAAGTAAGGGCAGTCTGCGGCGACGTCTGTCAGGGTACTGGCGGATGGAGCTGATTGCTGCGGCGATGATTCCGCTGACCGTCATCTTTCTGATGTTCGTTTTCCAAAGGCCATTTGGTTTCTTACTGTTGTTCAGCTTCGTGCCAATGTGTCTGCTCCTTTGCTTGGGGGGAACGTATTGGCGTGGCAAGCTGGCAGCAATCGATGGCGACCAGCAGAAGCTGTCGATCGCTGTTGGCTGGTGCAGGATCATGCAGTGGCCAGCCTTCTTGCTGGCGCTAATTGCATGTGTCGCCGTCGTTGCCGAGTTGCTTGGGTGTCTCGATGCCGCAAGGAGCGGGGATGAACTCGTTGCGGCGATCGCATGTTCGCTGCTCGCGGCGGCGGAATACGTCAACTACTATCATCGACAGTTGCAGCATTTTGACCACTTGCCGGATTGGCTTCGACTTCTGCGCGGGGCAGGTCTTCGGCGATCTCATTTGGCAAGGGACATGCGTCGATCCAGATTGCGCAGATAGTGGTTGTCTAGGCTCAATATGCGTGCCGAAACTGTAAGGGCAGGTGTCCGAGAACTCTGTTACAATCTGGGCGTTCCATTATTTCGCATTGGGGAATTCAAATATGCGTCATCAATCCACTCGACGAGATCTGTTGAAGACATCTGCTGCACTAGCGGCGACCGCTGGAGTTGCCGGCATTGCCGAATCAATTCAGGCACAAGAGCCAGCCGTGAAGAAGGGTCGCATTAAGCAGACGGTGTGCCACTGGTGCTACAAGGGATTGTCGTTGGACGAGATGGCGGTCGCGGCAAAGAAGCTTGGCTTGGTAGGTGTCGACCTGATCGCGCCGAATGATCTGCCGGTTATGAAGAAGCATGGCTTGGTGTGCACCATGACGTCGTCGCATGGCATCGGGAAAGGTTTGAATGACCCTGCGAATCACGAAATGTGCCTGGAGAAGATCAAGGAGGGCATCGAAGCGAATGCAAAATATGGCTTCCGAAATGGCATTTGTTTCTCTGGAAACCGTCGGGGTATGGATGACAAGACGGGGCTGAAGAACTGTGCAAAGGCATTGAAGGAGATCGTGCCGCTCGCTGAGAAGCACAACGTCGTCATCAACATGGAACTGCTAAACAGTCGGGTCAACCATCCCGATTACATGTGCGACAAGAGTGCTTGGGGCATCGAACTATGTAAGGAGGTTGGTTCGGACAACTTCAAGTTGCTGTATGACATCTATCACATGCAGATCATGGAAGGTGATGTGATTCGTTCGATCCAAGACAACCACCAGTACTTTGGCCACTATCACACGGCGGGGAATCCTGGTCGACACGAATTGGACGAGAATCAAGAGCTCAACTATCCCGCTATTTGTCGGGCCATCGCCGAAACGGGTTTCGATGGATACCTGGGCCAGGAGTTCATTCCGGTTGGGGATCCAATGAAAGGGCTTGCCGATGCCGTCAAGCTCTGCGACGTCTAAGTCAATCATTCGCTGACTGTCCGAATTCCAAAATCGCGGGGCGAAATCAAACGCCTCGCGTTGCTGGACGCGTAGATGAGTCGACGCTTGGCTGCGTCACGTCGGCTTTGGAATTGCTGTGAGTGTTGATACCGCATTGATTCGTGGTGAGTCGGTTATGGCCATGTTCAACCGTCGAATGATACTTTGGTTCGTTGGAACGTGTAGTGTTATCGGACTCGGGAGTTCGGCTGATCTTCTTGGCGAAGGCCTGAGTCTGCATTGGAAAGACCGCTACTTGGAAGTGCGGGGCGAGAAGATTCCTGGTGGGCCGATTCGAACACACTACTTGGAAGCTTACTGTCGTCCTGGATCAACGGATCAGGATTGGCATAAGACGGTAATTCCGCATCAAAGCCGACTAGTATCAGCCACGCCAAAACGAATCGAGATCGAAGATCGTTTGTCTGACGGCGTAGTCGTGCGGCACGTTATCAAGGCAGGGGCGGATGATGTTGAGTTTCGCGTTACGGCTAAAAATCCAACGGATCAGCCATCGATGGTGCACTGGGCTCAGCCTTGCATGAGAGTTGATAGGTTCACCGGAACGACCAAGGAAGATGCTCGTGACGTCTATCCGAAGTACATTCGTAAGTGCTTTCTGATGATTGATGGCAAGCTCACTCGCTTGCCAACGGAACCTTGGGCGACGAAAGCACGCTACACACCTGGCCAAGTGTATGCGGCACCCGAGGTAAATCTCAATGACGTGAATCCTCGTCCGTTGAGCAAGCTGAGGCCATCCAGCTCACTTTGTGGATGTTTCTCTGCTGACGAGAAAACGATGCTTGCGGTCGCCTGGGAACCGTACCAGGAGATTTTTCAGGGTGTGATTACCTGCATGCACAATGACTTTCGCATTGGCGGTTTGCAGCCTGGTGAGACGAAGGAAGTTCGCGGCAAGCTGTACGTGGTTCCCAACGATCCGAAGGCATTGATTGCGAGATTCACGGATGACTTTGCGAGGAACCGCCCAGTCGTAACAGCGGCAGCCAGTGAGAAATAGCTATCGGCCGCGTAAGTTCAACTCGGCTCACCGCCTCTGACTGCTCTTTCGTTTCTTGGGTACCCAGAGCAACCAGATTACGAAGAACAGTGGAGCCAAAAATAGCCCCACTCTGGCAAACACGCGGATAAGCTCCGGTCGAACGATCACCGCGACAACGCCAACGCCGATTGGGGCAATCACCCAGTAGTTGAGCTTCTTCAACTGTGGAAGGGCGAGCCACAGCATGAACAGAACGATTCCGACCTTCAGGCACACAGCGCGAAGGAACTCGTTACCCTGGCTTCCAGTGTTGAAGAATACGCCGATCGCAACCAGCACGATGGAAATCGCGAACAGAGCATTGCGTTGAATGGCGTCAGCTTGCATTGCAAGGGAGGCAACGTGGTGATTGGGAATTAGATGGCGATGTGGGGACGAGCATCAAATGCGGTCTAACGAGTCGAGCCATCGCAGCACTTCTTCCCGTTGATCTTCGCTGATGGATTCCGTGGTGGTTCGCTCGACGACAGGGAATTTCAGCTTGCGGAGCAACTTGGCATTTTGCGACAGACGCGCTGTGATGCGGCCATCTTTGGGGCCGATTTGTAGTATCGCAAGTCGCTTTAGAGGTTCGTTGAATATCTGAGGGCTGCGACCTGGGATACCGGCGTTGATGGGAACCACACCTCGAATCAGATCACGATGAGTAAACGCAGTCAGGTACGCCATTGCCCCGCTGCTGTTCTCGCCCATAACCGCGATTCGCTCGGGGGCCAAGTTGTACTTGTTCCGCACGTTTTCGATAGTCTTTCGGATGAACTTCGTTTCTGTCGGCAGCCACATGACCTTTCCCTTGGCTTGCGGAAGCAACAGTATCGTGTTGTGTGTGTCGCACAGAGGCTTCCACTGCTTCACCAGCTCGTCAGCTTTCTGTTTGCCGGGTTCTGGCAGCAACACCAGCAACGAATGTGCAAAACGCGGATCATAATTCTCCGGGACATAGGCCAAACACTCGCCGACTTCCTCGGGGAGTTTCACATTGATTTTGCCGAGCTGAGGAAGCTCTTCATTGGCCTCTTCCAAATCCGAGAATAGTCGCGGCAACTCTTCGATGATTGTCGAAGGCAGTGACGCCAGCTTCACCGTGACTTCACTATTTTCGCCATCGATGGCAACCCGAAGCTTAACTTCGTCCCCTGGTTCTGAGCCAGCGACAGCTTGCCGCAACGCGTCCGCAGTTTGGATGACTTCGCCATTGTATTCGAGGATTGTGTGGTCGCCTGTCAACTTGCTTCCGACAGGGGAATCCTTGAATACGTGTCTGATGTGAACGCCATTGGTTTCAGTGTCCTGAGCCTCTCTTGCCGGAAGGATGCCAAGAAATGGATGTTCGTATGGAACCAGTTTGTCCGTCAATGTGACGTTCGTTGACGTTTCCTTGCCATCCCGCACGAAGCTGACTTGGATCGTCTCTCCCGCAAGCAGCGGACCAAGTGCGTGCTTCATCTGAGACTGCGTTTCAATACGCACGCCATTGATGCTGACTATCTTGTCTCCGGCCTCTAAACCCGCTTCTTTTGCCGGCGACTTGGGACGGCATACGCCAATGATTGGCTGTGACCCATAAAGGTCCGCTTCTTTCATCGAGACACCCATTTTTCCAGAAAACACGTCCGACTCTTTCATGCGTTCCAGATTCGACATGATTGCAGCTAGTGGGACGCAGAACCCAATCCCCGAGTCGTACCATTCTGCTCCAGCAACGTCGTCTGAAGAATCTGGTGACATGGGGACGAGCACTCCCAGTACTTCGCCCTGAATATTGGCGAGTGCACCGCCATAGTTTGCCGGCGAAACATTGGCGTCTGTCTGAATCGCCTTGCTCCAGATTCGATTTGTCGCGCTGACGATGCCAACAGTCATGTTGTGGTTTGAGCCAGGAAGCGTTCGCCCAATCGCGATCGCCCACTGCCCAACGCGTGCCCTTCCTGCTGGCAGTTTGGGGACATCCAAAGGAGTGTCGATTTCTACCTTCAAAAGAACAAGTCCGCGACTCTTGTCACGAGAAACGATCCTGGCGGCCTTGCGATTGCCGTCTGGCAATTGGACCATGATCGAATTCGGCTCTTGGATAAAGTTGTAAGCGCTGGAAACGATCCAGCCGTCGGAATCGACGACAACGCCCGAGGTTGGCCCCATGTTGACCAATGTTTGGCCAACTCGTTCAAGTCCACCGATTGTCTCAATGCGAACGACGTACCGAGCGGCTGA
>CAYQMZ010000493.1:1359-6260 GCA_964418725.1 uncultured Pirellulaceae bacterium | reverse complement strand
TACTGGTTTCGTCGGGGACGATCTTGTTGGGAATTGCGGCAAGATGATCCGTCCAAAGTTGTCATGGCGAAGTCGTACTTCGATTTGGCCAGGGAATTGGATGCACTGCGTTTTCGGGCGGACTACAGCATCAACACTCGAATTCGCCAGGTGGCGGAGGCTACTAAAACGCCACTGTTAGATGCCGAGTCGATACTGGTCGAAGAGGGCAATATCGTTGGAGATGAGTACCTGTATGAGCACGTACACTTCAACTTCGCCGGCAACTACAAGATTGGCAAAGCGTTCGCGCAAGAGATCGCCCGACACTTGAAGCTACTTACCAACGAGGAAGAAGCAAACGGCTGGCTCTCACAAGAAGCATGCGCCGATCAACTCGGACTGTCACCGTTCCACGAACGGCTAACGCTGTTAGATGTTCGCGGTCGTCTAAATGGACCACCGTTTTCAACGCAACTGGGCCATGCCAACCGCGACGCAAAGTTGGTTTCCGAAATACAAAGACTCGCGGGGCAGATGACGCCTCGACTTGGCCAGGAAACGGTAACGCACCTCAAATCTCTAGCGGACAAACACCCGCAGGACTGGCTGCTGCGTCAGCAACTTGGCCTTTTGCTGGATTCGATGGGTGACCTGCAGGGAGCGGCCACGGAATTCGCGGCAATAGCCCAGCAGCTACCTCACAATGCGGAGGCCCAGTTCCGACTCGGTGCGCAGTACAACCGTCTCAAAAATCGCGAAGACGCTGAAACTGCATTACGAAAGGCAATCCAACTTCGACCGGACTTTGTCAGGGCCCACAACAGTCTTGGGATTTGCCTCTCGCACCAAGACCGAGCCAAGGAGTCCTATCATCACTTTCAAACGGCCGTCACCCTGCAACCCAGCTTCGCGGAAGCCTACGTGAATTGGGGACTGGTTTTGGCAGCCAATGGAGACGCGGCAGCCTCGATCTCGAAGTACCAACAGGCCATCGAAGTCGACGACAAAAACTTGAAGGCTCACGCGGAACTCGGAAAGCACTTCGTGGCGGGCAACGCGTTGCAAGACGCCATGCCCCATTACGAAGCCATCGCGAAGTTGCTGCCGCGAGATGCTAGTGCTCAACTGAATCTGGGAATGCTGTATCTGAAATTTGGCGGGCACGAAGCACAAGCCCGAAATCAATTTGAACGCACGTTAGAACTCAGTCCCGGGAACGCTCAAGCCCTGACTGGCCTAAAAATGCTTCAGTAAAGCGAAGAGTCCATCGCGTACACCATCCCACAATCTCGTAGGGACCAGGTTTCTATCAGCAGCTATACTGAGGGTTGGCGAGCGACGCGTTCACAGCTTGCCACATTGTTCGTCTCCACTCGGATTCACGAACATGGCGGAATATCGAATCGAGGAACCTCGAGATGCAACAACATCGCTGCGAATCCATCCTCATTGCCGTTCTTGTCGTGCTGTTGGGCAGCGTGCCTACGATGGGGCAATCGGAAACAATCCAATCGCGTGTTTCGAAGATCGGGCCTTCTGATCACGTGCAATTTGAGCTCCAATCGCGGCTGATTGACGCTGTCCCGGGTGATGTAATCGAGCTTGCTGCCGGGCGATACGAATTACGACATCAGTTGTCCGTTGTCACGGATGGTCTGACGATTCGCGGTGCCGGATCGGACAAGACGGTGCTTACCTTCAAAGACCAAGTTTCCGGCAGCGCTGGGTTAGAAGCGACCGGTGATCGGTTAACTCTGGAAGGCTTCGCGGTTGAAGACACTGCAGGGAATGCAATCAAGATCTTGGGCGCCGAAGGAGTCACCTGTCGTGACGTTCGAACCGAGTGGACGGGACCTGCCACTGAGAAGAACGGAGCGTATGGACTGTACCCAGTTCAATGCTCCAACGTACTGCTGGACGGATGCATTTCCATCGGTGCGTCGGACGCAGGTATCTACGTTGGCCAAAGTAAGAACGTCATCGTCCGAAACTGTATCGCGGAGCGAAACGTTGCCGGCATCGAGATCGAGAATACGATCGGCGCCGACGTTTACGACAATCGAGCCACCAATAATGCGGGCGGTCTGCTAGTTTTTGACCTCCCCGGCCTTCAGGTCACAAACGGAAACCAGATCCGTGTCTATCGAAACAACGTCTTTGACAACAACCATCCCAACTTCGCGTCGAAGGGCTCGATCGTGTCCATGGTGCCAGCAGGCATGGGAGTCATGATTCTAGCAACCGATGACGTGGAGCTGTTTGATAACGACATCAAGGACCATCAGACCAGCGGCATCGCGATCTTCAGTTTCGAGATCACAGGGAAAAAGCTCAAGGACAAGAAATACAATCAGTACCCAGAGGGGATATCGATCCACGACAACCGCATCATCAACAGCGGGTATGCCGCGAAAGGCGAAATGTCCTTGCTGCTGAAACCCGTGCTGGGAAAGCAATTTCCGGACATCCTCTGGGACGGAATAGCCGATGAAGCCAAGCTCAAGAATCAGCCAAAATCACGCCGGCACCTCCCCGCGATCCGTGACAACGGCGACATCCGATTCGCCAACTTCGACTTCCGCAAACTAACGCCTCAAAACATGCTGCTAGGAAGATACAAGGTTCAACGAGAGCTCGCCACTCACTTTGTCGAACGCGAAGCCCTTCCGAAGACGAAGCTCACATCAATGAAGGAGCTGACTGCGTCCGCCGGCGCAAGCACCGACACCTCGGCTTCTCGAACCGTCAGTGTCTACCGAAATGCAAAGAAGCGGCTGTCCGAGTACGACCTCTTTGTCGGTAATCTGTCCGAACAGAAGCCAGCGGAAGGCGTCGTTCCCTACGACCTGAACACGCCTCTGTTCAGCGACCACACAACCAAGTACCGCTTCATTCGAGTACCCGACGGGCAAGCAATCGAATATCGCGACCAGGGCGTGCTGCAATTCCCCGCTGGCACCGTGATCGCCAAGACGTTCTCGTATCTGCACGACATGCGGGATCCCAGCCTTGGCGAGCGTCTGCTGGAGACGCGCATTGAGTTTCGCGAGGAAGACGGATGGTACGGCTTCAGCTATCTGTGGAACGACGAGCAGACCGATGCCGAACTTGCCCTTGGCGGTGCCGAGATGGGCGTGGAGTGGATTCACGAGGACGGTCAGCGAATGACCAACGCGTACCAGGTTCCGAATGCAAACCAGTGCATTTCCTGCCATCAAGTCGGCGACAACTTCGTACCGATCGGCCCCATTGCGTCGAACATGAATCGCGAATTCGAATTCGGTCACGGCAGTGAGAATCAGCTCTCGCACCTCATGCGGACCGGTAAACTGACAGGGCTAAGCAGTACCGATACGGTACACGCATGGCCGGAGGCGGACTCAGATGCTCCGATCAAGGACCGGGCCCGCACTTGGCTGCATGTGAATTGTGCTCATTGCCACCGTCCCGAAGGTACCGCCAGAACGTCCGGCCTGGACCTTCGAATTGGACAATCTGATCTCGCCAAACTAGGAGTCTGGAAAACGCCGGTCGCCGCGGGACACGGCACGGGCGGGCATTCGTACGATATCGTGCCGGGCAAACCCGACGAGTCCATTTTGCTGCATCGACTCAAGTCAACGGATCCCAGTGTCACCATGCCCAGCGTGGCCAAATCCATGGTTTTCGACGAAGCAGTGTCGTTGATCCACGACTGGATCGCTTCGATGCAGACTGAGCCCGATTCACAATGAACCTGAATGAGTTCGCCGAGCAAATCGTGTTCGGCACAACGCTCGAAGAGAAGCTTACGCCACCCGGTAAGCTCCTGGAACCGTCGCAAGCCTTGGGCGGACCTGCAGCCACTACGACAAATGATCGGCGGTTCGACAAACTCGAAACGCCGACTCGACCGATCGGTCTCGAAATGCATTGCGGGCCCGGCCTCTCTCAGCCGCCTGCTGACCGCGAACTGGACAATGACAAGGCACGGGGACGTTTGCTTCACTTTTTAGCCAACCACGAACTGTTGGCCACCGAGCTAATGGCGCTCGTCTTGCTGAAGTTCCCCGACGCGCCGACTGAATTTCGGCACGGCGTGTTGGCGACCTTGCAAGAAGAGCAGGCTCATACCCGCATGTATTTGCAACGCATGAGTGAATGCGGCGTCGAACTGGGGACGTATCCGCTTAGTGGTCACTTCTGGCGTATCGTTGAACCGATGTCGGATCCAATCGATTTCGTTTCGCGATTGAGTCTCACGTTTGAACAGGCAAACCTGGATTACGCCGTTCACTACGCGCGTCTCTTCGAACAACTGAGCGACCGAAAGACTGCGGCCATCTTGCGAAAGGTGTACCGAGACGAGATCAGCCATGTGCAGCACGGGCTGCATTGGTTTCGGCAGTGGAAGGATCCTGCCCTGAGTGACTGGGACGCATACCAGGCGCAACTGCAGTTTCCGATGTCTCCACAACGAGCTCGCGGTCCCAAGTGCGAATTCAATCGTGACGGTCGCTTGCAGGCTGGGCTCGATTCGCAATTCGTAGAAGCTATCGAGGTTTATCGCCAATCACGCGGACGGCCACCAGTTGTGCGTTGGTTTGACCCCGCAATCGAAGACAGCCTCGTAAGCGAAAATTCGTCCGCATGCACAAAAGCAAACCTAATGTCGCAGCTTCAGCGGGACCTAGAGCTGCTTATGATCTGGATATCTAAAGAAGACGATGTCGTACTGACTCAAGACATCCCATCGCAAGACTTTCGCAAGACAATCCTAGATGCGATGGCTACGCTTCCCGAATTCGTTACTTGGAGGCAGCTTGACACACTTTCCATTCGAAAGCTGGCCGAACTTCAACCATGGGCATGGATCCCAAAGACAGACGAAGACAGCCGGACGCTGCATTCGTCGACAGTCAGCTTACCTAATTGGCAAC
>CAYQMZ010000493.1:0-1349 GCA_964418725.1 uncultured Pirellulaceae bacterium | reverse complement strand
TCGAAAGTCCTGTTCGGCAAACTGGCTGTCGGACTGGCTGGCAGCCGACCCGATCAAACACTTCACACCCGCCGACGTCACCGGAGTTTGCGTACGTGACATCGATGAACTGCTTTCGGCTGGGTCGAAGCTCTCCGAGAATGGACACGACCGTCTTCTATTTAAACTGGATTTCGCAACTTCGGGACGAGGGCAGAGGTCCATTCCAGCCAATGGCGACGTCGACCCTAGAGACTTAGCCTGGCTTCAAAACCAACTGGGCAGTCAGACTGGTATTCTCGAGCCGGAACTGCATCGTGTGGCCGACTTGTCATTCCTGTTTGACGCCCAAAAAGATAGCTTGAACTTCCTAGGCTGGACGCGACAACGAGTTACGGACAATCGCAGATACGCAGGAACCTTCCTGCGAAGACCGTTCGCAGATTGTTCTAGCGAGATCAAACAGTTTTTGCTGGCTAACGAATGCCGCATCTTGCACGAAACCAAAACGTGGCTAACCGAACACCTTCAGCCGGAGTTGGCCGCAAACGAATTCCAAGGCCTTTGCGGCGTCGACGCGATGCTATGTCATACGCCTGCTGGCCTTCGACTGAAACCTATCGTGGAATTCAACCCTCGCTGCACGATGGGGCACATCGCACTTGGAATCCAAAACCGGATCGCTCCGAACGCTAGGGGAGAATTCCGCATACTGCGACTCGCCGAATACAAACAGCTCTGCAAGGCACTTGGCTTTCAGCCATTTTCGGAATCGAGTGAGGTGAAGAACGGCACTGCGAAGCTTCAGGTGTCAAGCGCTGGCCTCTGGCAATCAGGCCTAATCACGTTGAGTGAACCCACAGAATCAAGCCTGCTAATTCCGTTAGTCGCGATTGGCGACGCCGCACGAAATGCGGTGCAACTCGCTGCCACTCCCCATCGTGCCGGCAGCGCGATCAAACCGTCTTAGAAAACCAGCAGCACTTTGCTCGCGGGTACGGACGATGTTGCAGCGATAAATCTGCACCACGTCGAATTCACCGTTGTACTTTTCTGCCGTCCGAGAATACGTAGTCACACACGCTGGATCTTCCCCAAACTTGGACAGCAACAGCAGCCGACCGCCATCACGACGAATTCGGGCCGAATGCACTACATCGCCAGTGGCTCGATCGCGAAAAGCGACCACATCGTCTTCTTGTCCAATGCGTGAAAGTTCGTCCTCAGATAAATCGTTTCCAACCATCGAGAAGAAGTGCTTCAGCAGGTCTGCGACAGGATTGCTGAGCAGCGTCAAACGGCTACTTGACCCCTCAAGCCATCCAGCCGGAGACATCCCCAGCAGACAGCCGATCGAAAGCATGTGGCAA
>CAYQMZ010000492.1:0-6264 GCA_964418725.1 uncultured Pirellulaceae bacterium | reverse complement strand
TCTCATTCGAGCGTTCAACGCCGATGTGCCCTACGATCAGTTCGTAAGAGAACAGCTCGCGGGTGACTTGCTTGTCGCAGACTTTGGCGAGGCAGACTCGGAGGCCGATCGCGAGGCTTACCTGACGGCGACTGGCTTTTTGGCTGTGGGCTCGCCGGACCTCAATGAACGCAATGCCAAGATCTATCAGATGGATATGGTGGCTGATCAGATCGACACGACGAGCCGCGCAATGTTGGGCCTAACGGTAGGCTGTGCCCGGTGTCATGATCACAAGTTCGACCCGATTCCCACCGAGGACTACTATGCCTTGGCTGGGATCTTTAAGAGCACACAGTTGCTCAACGGATACGCGTCACGCACTGGTGGCGGCAACAAAGCTCGGTCGGACTTGCTCATCGCGTTGGGCAATTCAGGGGCGAACGCCGAACCTGAAATGACACCGCAAGAGTTGAAGAATGAGAAGCGTTTGGGCCAAGCGCAGACGGCGAAGGCTCAAGCCGCGGCGGACCTTGAACGCATCAAGAAGAACAAAAAGCTCAGCCGCAAGCAGCGGAACCAACAGATTCAGCAGGCCAAACGTACACTGGCTCGACGAACGAAGGCACTGAATCAGCTACGTCGAAAGCTGAAAGGCGGTGGCAAATTCACAGGGCCGGCATGCTTGGGCGTGCGGGACGCTTCGAAGATCGTCGATTGTCGCGTTCACTTGCGAGGAGACACGACCAAGCTGGGCGACGAAGTCCAACGCGGATTCCTGCGAGTGGTAAGTGCAGACGCTGAGGCAACGATTGACCCGGGTACGAGTGGCCGTCTTGAACTGGCTAACTGGATCGCGTCGTCCGAGAACCCATTGACCGCACGCGTGTACGTGAATCGCGTTTGGCGTCATCTGTTTGGCAGCGGCCTCGTCCGCACGGTCGATAACTTTGGCTATATGGGTGCACGTCCAACTCATCCGAAGTTGCTCGACTATTTGGCCGACCGCTTCGTGGAAAATGGTTGGTCGACCAAGGCGCTCATTCGCGAGATTGTGTTGACTCGCGTGTATGGGTTGTCTGTTGCCGGCAATTCGGTGAATGAATCGATTGACGAAAACAACAGTTACCTGTGGCGAATGAACTCGCGCCGACTTGATTATGAGGCACTTCGCGACTCGTTGTTGGCGATCAGCGGCAAGCTTGAGCTATCGCCGCCCAAGGGATCCATCGTTGAGGAAATGAAGGTCAGCGAGATCTCGAAGCAGCAAGTCAAAGTTGGGATTGAGGACTCAGCGCATCGAAGCGTCTATTTGCCAGTCATTCGCAATCATATTCCGGATGATATGTCCTACTTCGACTTCCCCGATCCAAGTGAAACGCGTGGATCACGAGATTCCACCAACGTCCCCACACAGTCGCTGTATCTTTTGAACAATCCGTTCGTGGTTCGTCTTGCCCGGTTCACAGCAAAAGACCTAATGGACAAGTTCGGCGGTCGTAGCTCGAAATCCGAAGCAACGGGCAGCAAAGCAGGTCACGGACTAGCCGAAACCGCCTACCTGCGAGTGTTTGGTCGAGAGATAACTCCGCAAGAACGGCAGCAAGTTACTGACTATTTGCAGCATCGACTTGCAGAGCTTCGAAAGCTAGATCAGCCGAAAGCGGCCGCACCTGCAAAGGCAAGAAAGCGACGTGAGACGGCTTGGTCCGAGATCATTCACGCGATGTTTGCCAGTGCAGAATTTCGATACCGTTGAGACCCCAAGGAAAACCAATGCATCCATTTTCCAGAAGAGAACTGCTTCGGTCGGCCTCCTGCGGTTTCGGTTATTTGGCACTCGCCGGCATGGCGCGATCAGGGTTCGGCGATGAGTCCGCATTGGCCGTGAATCCGCTATTGCCAAAGGCACCTCATTTCGCGGCAAAGGCCAAACGTGTCATTTTCCTTTTTATGCAGGGAGGTCCCTCGCACATCGACACGTTCGACCACAAGCCCGAGCTAGAGCGGATGGCGGAGGCGAACAAGAAGCTCTATCCGTCGCCCTTCCGATTTCGTCAGCATGGCGAGAGTGGTCTGCCGATTTCCGATTTGTTTCCGCACCTGTCAAAGCACGCGGATGACCTGTGCTTGTTGAATGGAATGCACACGAACAATCCAGCTCACCCACAGGCAACCATCATGTTGCATACCGGTTCGATCAATTTCGTTCGACCGTCTCTGGGGTCATGGGTCGTTTATGGTTTAGGGACCGACAATCAGGATTTGCCGGGTTTCGTAACGATCAATCCGCCGGCGAACTTGGGCGGTGCTCAAAACTATGGCTCCGCATTTCTGCCTGCGGCATATCAAGCGACTCGCGTTGCTGCCGGGAAGAATCCCGTGGCGAACATTCGCCCAATTCGCCCGCATATGACTGAGCAAAGTCAGCGTCGGCAGGTCGATTTGATCCAAGCCATGAATCGCAACTTCAAGTCTCGGCAAGAAACGAATGCGGAGTTAGATGGCATCATCGAGTCCTACGAGCTCGCGTTTCGCATGCAGTCGTCGGTACCTGATTTGGTCGATATCGGTCCCGAGTCGGCGGCCATGAAGAAGAAGTACGGAATCGGGCAGAAGCCAACGGATAGTTTTGGCAAGCAGTGTCTGATGGCCAGACGATTGGCCGAGGCAGGTGTGCGGTTCATCGAAATTGCACATCGTGGTTGGGACCAACATAAGTCGCTGAGTGAGCGGTTGCCTGCGAACTGCAAAGCAACGGACAAACCAATCGCGGCGCTGCTGAGCGATTTGAAGGACCGGGATATGTTGGACGAAACCCTTGTCGTATGGGGTGGCGAGTTTGGTCGCAACCCACAATCACAGAACAACGATGGTCGCGGCCACAACAATCGAGGCTATACGATGTGGATGGCGGGCGGTGGTGTTCGCGGAGGACTGCGATACGGCGCAACGGACCCAACGGGCCAGACGGCCATCGAGAATAAGGTCCATATTCATGACCTACATGCGACGATCTTGCACCAGATGGGATTAGATCACGAAAAGCTTACTTACCGCTATTCCGGACGAGACTTTCGTCTTACGGATGTCTACGGAAATGTCGTCAAAGAAATTCTGAGCTAACAAGTCTTGCGAGCTTCGGAAGTGTCTCGTTGCAACGATCCGAACAGCGGTTGGTCGGTCAATTCGTTGATTCTGCACGACACGAACTCGGTCACTTAGATTTCACGGTCAGTTTGGAAAAGCGACTTGCCGCATCATAAACCGGCTCTTACCCTTGTTCGCCGCCCGTTGTGACCGCACGACAGCGATGAACGCGAGAAACTTCCGCGACCGTATTTGCTTTTAACAGAGAGATGTACTGGCATGAGTTCCGAATTGGAAATTGCATTAGGAGCTGTTACGCAAGCCGCCGCTGTTTGTAGGGCTGTTCAGTCTTCGATAACTCCCGATACGCTGGAGAAGAAGGACAAGAGTCCCGTAACCGTCGCTGACTTTGCGAGCCAAGCGTTGATTTGCCGTCAGCTGCAGGCTGCTTTTCCAATGGATCCAGTGATCGGCGAAGAAGGTGCCGAGGAACTGCGAAACGGCGATGCAGCATTCTTGCAACGGATCGTCGACGAGTGCGCGAAAGTTGGTGTCGAGGGAACGGGCGACCAAGTCTGCGACTGGATTGATCGCGGTGGTCTTCAGGAGTATCGCCCTCGTTTCTGGACGCTGGACCCGATCGACGGTACCAAAGGATTCCTTCGAAAAGATCAGTACGCGATCTCGTTGGCGCTAATTGTCGACGGTCAGATCGAAATCGGCATCCTAGGCTGTCCGAATATGCCCGTCTCCGCGGCAGAGCCTGATGGTCCGCGAGGAATTCTTGCTTGGGCCGTTCGTGGGCAAGGGGCATTCATGCGGCCTCTTGATGAAGCTGACGCGGAACCGCAAAAGCTGGCTGTTACTTCGACCAACTCACCGGCCGAAGCTCGGTTCTGCGAGTCTGTTGAGTCTGGCCACAGTGCTCATGGTTGGTCCGGCCAAATTGCGACCAAACTTGGGATCACACGCGAGCCGTTTCGCATTGATAGCCAGTGCAAGTATCTGGCGGTTGCGATGGGAGATGCGGACATCTATCTGCGTTTGCCGACTCGCAAAGGCTACCAAGAGAAGATTTGGGATCACGCCGGCGGTGTGTTGATCGTTGAGGAGTCCGGTGGAACGGTTACGGACATCCACGGTAAAGCTCCCGAATTCAATCACGGTGCCACGCTGGCCGAAAACCAAGGCATGGTGGTCTCCAACAGTAAATTCCACGACCAGGTGGTCGGCGCGGTGGCAGAAAGTGCCCCAACGGAAGTTTGAAACGAACAAACTAGTCAACTGAAATTCGACTTCGGTTGGTTCGTTCTTCATCGCGTTTCGCGGAGCCAGGTTTGCGCCTGGCTCTCGCTAGAGATGCTCTTGCACGTTTCAATGTTGTGACAAGACGCTGTTGGGCCGCGCCGAGTGGCGGAGGATGCGGCGCACGGTTCTGGCTCTTGTTGCTCTCTCCCCTCGCTTGGGCTCGAGTCTCGCAAAACTTGCTGCGCGGCAGTGAATTCGGCGAAGTTCAGTCAGGCTATCCACACACGTAGTGATTGGATTCGTCGCGTACATTTGCGTTGCAATGAGCGATTTTGCCAAAGTGATTGTGATTTTTGGCAACTGATTTATAGTGAAACACATCACAGATGAGCTTCAATGATTTCGCTAACGGTTAACGCTAATGTACGCGACGAATTCGATCGCCGCCGTCGTGGGGTGCCTGACACTCCTTTTGATTCCACTTCAGTCGCTGCACGCAGACGTTGTTCAGCAATGGAATCAAGTGCTCTCGGAAACGTTGCGAACTGACGTTCAATTTCAAAATCCAGGGATGGCTTCGCGTTCGCTGGCAATGACGAACATTGCTATGTACGACGCCTTCAACAGTATCCAGCCAACCAACGAGTTGTTCTACGAGCAGCCTCAGCCGCCGGCCAACGCCTCTGCCGAAGCGGCGATTCTTCAAGCCGGCTATCGCGTTCTGTCTTCGATCTATCCTGATCAGCAAGCGTTGCTGGATACGCACAGATCTTCGATTCTCGAAACGCTCCCCAGCGATGCATCGACAACAGCCGGTTTAACGTTCGGAGACGCCGTGGGGGCGAATGTCGTTGCTGAGCGTATGAATGACGGCTACATGAACATGGTCGAGTACATGCCTTCGACGGAAGCTGGGCATTGGCAACCCGATCCGTTGAATCCATCTCAGACGGCGTGGGGCCCGGAATGGGGACAGATCGAGGCGTTCGGGATGACTGACATGTCGATCGCGATGCCACCGCCAATGCCAGCTTTGAACAGCCAGGAATACACGGATGCCTTCAATGAAGTGAAGGCACTGGGGGCGAAAGATAGTGTTGTCCGAACCGCGGACCAAACCGAAGCCGGGCTGTTCTGGGCTTACGACCGAGTTGGCTTGGGGACGCCAATGCGGCTTTACCTTGATATTTTGGATGAAGTCTCGACGCAGGAAGGCAACACGTTGGCTGACAACGTAATGCTGTACGCGATGGCTTCGACGTCGATCGCCGACGCCGGCGTTGTCGCCTGGGATGCAAAGTTCAGGTACGACTTCTGGCGACCTGTATCCGGAATTCGCCTCGCGGACTTAGATGGCAACGACGAAACCGTGGCAGATCCCGACTGGGTGCCGTTGGGCTCGCCTGGTGGAACGCATCCGGACGGATCAGAGATCGCCGACTTCACACCTCCTTTCCCAACCTACGTAAGCGGCCATGGTTCTTTCGGTGGTGCCTTGTTTGGGGCGATGGAAGAGTTTTACGGCACTGATGACATTTCGTTTTCGATCGAATCGGAAGAGTTGCCGGGTGTGACGCGTACTTTCGAGAGTTTCAGCGAGGCGATGGCAGAAAACGGTCGAAGCCGCGTCTATTTAGGCATTCACTGGGACTTCGACGACTATATGGCCCGCAATGTTGGGCAGATGGTGGCCACAGAGGTGATGAATAACCACTTTGCTCCAGTCCCTGAACCAGTTGGGGAAACTGCCTGTGGCGTACTTCTAGTGACGCTGGCCTGTTTCCGCCGACGGTTGGTACAAAATTCTTTTCGTACGTCGTAGCTGGCGAGAACTAGCTGTCTAAGGCGTCGATCTGCGTTTGCACCTTAAGTACGGGGGCAGACGGTTGGCAAGAGTCCGCGTAGCGCATAAAAAAAGAGGGTCCTTGCTCGCCGCAACAAGGACCC
>CAYQMZ010000491.1:0-6265 GCA_964418725.1 uncultured Pirellulaceae bacterium | reverse complement strand
CAGTCTGGGACCTCGGTATTCGCAGTTTCTACTGCAGGAAGTCTTACCGCAGGTAGAAGCCAAATACAACATTTCCGATGATCCCAACATGCATGCGATTGGAGGTTCCAGTTCGGGTGCAATTTGTGCATTCACGGCGGCGTGGGAACGGCCAGACTACTTCCGTAAGGTCTACTCAAACGTGGGTAGCTTTACGCATTTGCGAGGCGGGAATGTCTATCCAGCGCTCGTTCGTAAGACCGAGCCGAAACCATTGCGAGTTTATATGGTGGATCCTAGCGGAGACATCGACAACGCGTTTGGAAGTTGGTGGTGGGCGAATCAACGCATGGCATCGGCTCTGGAGTACATGGGATATGACATGCGTTTCGATCAGGTGGAAGGTTATGGCCACAACGCGGACTACGGTAGTCTGAAGTTTCCGGAAGCGATGAAGTGGTTGTGGCGAGACGAGACGCATGCGCCCACGATCGATACCAGCGACGACCTTGGTGGAGACCTGACGCTGCTTGATTTACTGATTCCCGGCGAATCATGGGAAGTCGCCGTCGACAACTTAGGATTCGCGGACGCATTGTGCGCGGACAAAGTGGGCAATCTGTACTATTGCGATATGCGAGCGCCAGCAGTGATGTGCTTGACGGTCGACGGTGAATCTCGACTAATTGCGAAGGAGTCCGTAAGCGGTCTCGAATTCAACGCTGACGAGTCACTCTTGTACGCGTGCCAGGGTTCGAAGAGTCGTGTCATTTCGATCGACCCGAAAACTGGCGAAGTGCAAACCGTGACCGACGGAGTCAAACCGAACGATCTTGCTGTCACGAAAGACGGCTACATCTTGTTCACGCAGACGGGGAAGTCGGAGGTAGTGCGAATTGATACGAAATCAGGGAAGGCCGACGTCGTAGACGAAGGGATCAAGCGGCCGAACGGAATCGCACTGTCAAACGACGGCGGAACGTTGGCTGTATCGGCATCAGGAGGAACGCACACTTGGACGTTCCGCGTGAACAGCGAAGCAGAGCTCGACGCCAAGATGCCGACGATGCCAATGCGTCGCCCTATTGATGCGAAAGGTCAGTTTCGCTTCAACGAACCTCCACCTTACGTGAAGGCATCGCGCGGTGATGGCATGGCCGTTGATCGGATTGGCCGCTACTACGTTACTAGTGCGGTGGGCGTGCAGATCTTTGATACGACAGGCCGACCGTGTGGAGTGCTGCCGAAGGTTGACAAGGAACAGCCGCTGACGACTTGCATGTTGGCCGGCGAGGGGCACAACACGCTGTTCATCGCACACGGCAAACGCATTTACCGGCGGAAAGTTACGGTGGATCGTCCCAAACGCTGAGCGGCGGACGATCCCCGCGTTCCTAGCTTCGTTATTGAAGCGTGTATTGCTGAACTAGGTCGTGGTACTGTTGCGTCTGATTCGAAATCCAGTCGGAATCTTTGCCGAATTCAGCGGCCAAAACGTTGGCCACATCCTCGGCGAAGGTCGCGGATCGTTTGGCGTCCAGCAATAGACAGCGGTAACGTCTGGAGAGCACATCTTCGACGGTGCGCGCGAATTCGTGTTTGGCTGCAGCATTGATCTGAGCTGCGGTCGGGGCGGCAGCTGGATCATGTGGCTCGCTGCCCGATTCGTCTTCCAGCAGTAACGACTCGGTGTTCGGAGATCGATGAGCCAAGTCGGCAACTTCTTCTGCCGCATCAACAACGTCTTCGGCCATCTTTCGAAACGTTGTCCACTTGCCTCCCAAGATGCTCACCAAGCCTCCAGCAGATTTCAAAATGCGGTGTTCACGCGAAATCTTTGAAGTCGCGCCGGCTTCGCGTTGTGGTTTGACCAGTGGACGCAGGCCCGCATAAACACTTAGGACGTCGTCGCGAGTTGGAGTTGGATCTAGGTACTCACCAAAGTGTTCGATCAGATAACTGACTTCTTCCTCGAGCGGCTTGGGCTCAAGTTCTGCCTTTGGCACCGGTGTATCCGTCGTGCCGAGGACAGCTCGTCCCAGCCATGGAATCGCAAACAGCACTCGACCGTCTTTTGTTTTGGGAATCATGATCGCGTCTTCGCCACCCAGGAAGTTCTGGTCGACGACTAAGTGAATCCCTTGGCTGGGCGCAATCATCCGCGGCGCGGACGCGCTCTCCATCTGACGAATCCGATCACTGAAGGCACCGGTCGCGTTGACGATGACTTTGCCTCGCACGACGTGTTCCGACTGAGTTTCTACGTCGGTAACGCAGACGCCGCGGATCTGGCTGTTCTCTTTGATCAGGTCGGTTACCTGCATATAGTTGAGCGGCAGTCCGCCCAATTCCAATGTCTTCTTGGCGACGGCAACAAGCAGCCTCGCATCATCAAACTGGGCATCGTAGTAGCCAACGCCACCGTCCAAATCTCTGGCTTTCAAACCTGGAACGGCCGCGGTCAACTCCTTGGTAGTCAGTTGGTGGCTTTCTTCGATGCCCAGTTGCCCAGCCAGCGCGTCGTAGCATTTCATGCCGGTCCAGTAGTACCAGCGTTCCCAGAAGCCATAGCACGGGACGATAAAGCGAAGTGGGCGGACCAGGTTCGGAGCGTTGCGAAGTAATAGGCCGCGCTCATGGAGGGCTTCGCGCACGAGTGACACGTTGCCTTGTGCCAAGTAACGGACACCACCGTGAATCAGCTTGGTACTGCGGCTTGAGGTTCCCTTGCAAAAGTCATGCTGTTCAAGCAGCACACATGAGTGACCCCGTGATGCGGCATCCAAGGCTGTTCCCAGACCGACGGCACCACCGCCAATGACGACGATGTCCCAAGGATCCGAAGCCGGGCGATCAAGTCGGGAGAGCAATTCCTCACGCGTCATTTTTTTCTCGTTATCGTTCGATGATGTCGCTTGCTAGCTCGTCTATTGTCTCAAGAACGGACGCGATCGGGGAAGTCCGAAAAAATCGCGTCGACGTCAAGCTGGCGCATGCGGTCCGCTTCCTCCGCGGTATTGACGGTGTAGACCATCACTTGCTTGCCGAGCTGATGGGCTCGAGACACGAATTCTCTATCGACAGATCCAACATCGATATTGACGGACATGGCGTCGAGTTGAGTTGCCAGCATCCAAAAATCGTCGTCGGGAATTCCCTTCGATAGCATCGCAACTGAGAACTGTGCTTCATCCCCCTGCGATATGCGGCGATAGTCGACCAACGCCGCGTGTTCGAAGGACGAAATCAGCACGTCGGCTGGACGAATCGTCTGTTGTGAAACTGCACTCAGGAGAGTATCGCGCACTGGTTGAACGCAGGCAACCTCCTTCAGCTCAACGTTGATCGGATGCCGGCCGATGGTCTTTAGCACCGTATCGAGTGTGGGGATGCCGACCGCCGGATCATTCATTGCCTGAAGCTCCGCCGCGAGAAATTGGTTTACTGGCCCGTTGTTGTCGGATGTTCGATCAATAGTGGCGTCGTGAATCACAACAGGGATGTGATCTTTCGTGAGTCGGACGTCGAATTCGATGCCGTCCACGTTCAGCTCTAAAGCACGCTTCATCGAGCGAATGGTATTCTCCGAGGCGTACCCACAGGCACCTCGGTGACCATAAACTTTCATTGGTTTTCTCTCTGACATGGAAGCTGTTTGGCTTTTGCTGAAGGGTGCCAGGACGCCACGTAGTTTGAACTGCTTTCGTCCTATTTCGCCCAGCAACGCTGACCATTAAGATTGCAGGTGGTTTCAAACGAAGATCCAAAGTGAAATAGCCATGCCCGTCCCGATGCAGTTGTCTCGTATCATCATTAACGAGATTAACGACAAACAAGTAATTTACCTACGCGAAGTGGACGGTGATCGCCAGTTCCCGATTCTGATTGGACTCTTCGAAGCAACCAGCATTGATCGCCGCGTCAAGAAAGTGGAAGCACCGCGACCGCTGACGCACGATCTGTTGGTGAATCTTGCGGATGCTTTAGGTGGCGAATTAGACAGCGTAATGATTACCGAACTTCGCGAGCACACGTACTACGCCAACTTGCGGATCAAGAAGGACGGCGAATTGGTGGAAGTTGACGCTCGTCCATCGGATGCGATCGCGGTTGCCGTGACGTGTGATCCGCCGTTGCCGATCTACGTGGACGAAGAAGTGCTCGATGATGCCTTGGACGCCTAAGTAGAACCACCAAGGAATGGGAGTACTCCAGGTTTGGCGTGGGTCTATTCTGCATCTATCTAGGTATAGGTAAGGGAGCCGTTCGGTCCTCACGCGGAGCGTGAGGTGTACGTACCCATCACGCTCCGCGTGATGAACCGGACTATGGCAGCATCTTTCTTCGAGCTTAGATCAGCCAACTCAGGATCCAACTGCCAAGAAACCAAACAGCCATTAGCGGGTAGAACAGGATGCCGACAAGTCCCGCGACGCTGAGGACGCGTGACCAAAGCGGAGCCGAATCTCCGAGCAACTCCGCACTGATGCCACACAAAATCCCGAACACGATGGGACCGATCGGCGTCGACAGTGTCGGGAGCACGGTCGTTAGTCCGACGCAGAAGACTGCTGCGACCGAGACGAGTCGAAACAGATCCGTCAGTTTCGACGGATGCAACAAGACTTCCCAAGGGCTCTGAGTAGGCTCGACGAAATCTTCACCGCACTTTGGACAAATCGCTTCCGTTTGACTCATTGGTTGACTGCATTCCAAGCAAACGGCCATGGTGATAGGTCCGAGGTTAAGGTTCTGCTGACTTGAACTAAGCGTACTGCGGACGAGGTCTGGAATTCAAACAAATCAGACCAAGCTACTGTCGGAGTGACATCAGGTAGCTCATCAGGTCACGGAATTCGTTCGGCTGAAGTACTTCTCCGAAATTGGCAGGCATGGCCGAGATCTTCGACTGTTTACGGAGCTCGATCGAATTTTTTGAGATCGTTTGAGCGGTCCCCGTATTGTCGATCAGTGTTATGACCGATTCGTTCTCGGATTTGATCAGGCCCGTCCAGGCCTTGCCCTCATCGGTCAAAACCGTTGAAGCGCGAAAAGCTACATCAACGTTGCGGTGAGGGGCCAAGATGTCTTCGCACAGTCGATCGACGCCGCGGTTGCCTATTCCGTCCAAGTTCGGTCCGACAGGGTTGCCACGTCCTCCCAGCTGGTGGCAGGCGTTGCACTTTGCCTCGAACAGTTTGCTGCCCTCCAGTCGATTGCCGCCGTTGGCCAAATAGTCGCTTTTGCGAGCGTCGATCAGCTTGCCCAACGTTTCGGATTCCTTGGGGAGGCTTTGTAACAGGGCTTGGAATTGAGTGTCTTGCGTGTCTGTGGCCACAGCACTGACTTGTGACTGAATGGCAGGGTCGGTTAGGACTTGCGTGTTGATCTTGCCAGCACGGGCCAAACCGAGCAACGGCGCGACGCCATTGGAGTCCTTAGACAGCACGGACGCGATTGACGATTGTTCTGGACCGGTCGCGGACTTTAGTGCTTCGGCCAAAGCGTTCCCCAGCGCGTCGGCCGTGGTTTCATCTTGGAGGAGTACTTCGGCCAAGACTAGTTGTTGTTCGTCCGTTAACGCACGGATTTTCATCGCGGTGGCGAGTGCTGACTTGCTGGGATTGCCCGATATGGTGCTCAACGCCTGAGCCAGCGCGGCGCGAGTTTGCTTGCTCGTTTCTTGCCGTGCGATGACTTCCGCTGCCGAAGCAACGAGAGAAGTGAGCTTGAAGTCGCCAATCAACTGCGCGGCAGTCTTACGATTGGGTGTGAGATTACTAGGATTCAGACCTGCAACGGAAAACTTTCCAACAGCCAGCCAAGCGAAGGCCGCTGACGTGTCGCCGTCGATTAACTCGACAACCACGGGGCAACCGAAGTCTGCACCGGTGTTCCAAGTCTGTTGTTGCGCGGTATCGTTTCTTGGTGGACTCCATGACTTCAAGATTTCGTTCGACTCCGCGTCGCGTACTACCACACGGTTGCGATGCTGTAGTTCTTGTTCCGGGTAGCCGTCGTGGCCAGCCAGAAAGAACGAGAATTCTTCCGGCAGCTCGAAAACCTCGGAACGAAAAACGCCTGTTCGCTGTTCACCGTTGGGGAAGCTGCTCCAAAGCGTGACCGGTTTTCCTTGGGAGTTCGTCGACTTCCGTCGATTTGAAACGGTCCATGCATTCTTCGAGTCATTCGTTGCAGGATGAGGTCGAAACTGCCAGGAAAGTTGCTTGGCGGTGTTCTCCGCCTCCAGCAGATCTGTGGCGATCTGGGTCGCCCAGCCTACGAC
>CAYQMZ010000490.1:6039-6268 GCA_964418725.1 uncultured Pirellulaceae bacterium | reverse complement strand
GTATCCAACCGCGTTAGAAGCTCGTAGCAACATTTGGAACAGGATGTTTGGAATACGCTCTCGCATATCCGTCAAACGATCCCAAGGCGACTCCTTCAAGAACCGCATGGAGGTGTCAAAGGTCGCGCCACCCCACATCTCAATGGAGAACAACTGCGAAGCAGCCTGCGAATAGGACTCAGCGATCTGCAGCAAGTCGTACGTGCGCAATCGCGTAGCCAGGAGACTT
>CAYQMZ010000490.1:1366-6029 GCA_964418725.1 uncultured Pirellulaceae bacterium | reverse complement strand
ACTTTGGTGAGCGTCTCGGAAGGTGGTGTCAGTGAAGAGCAGTGGCTTCTGATCAAGCACCCATTTACTGAACTTCTCGGCACCCAACTCCTTGAATTTGTCTCGCGTTCCCGCTGGCACTTCAGTCGGACCGTCGAACTCTGGAACGATGGCAGCATCCCGCCGAGTCGCGGGAGGACGATCTTTGACGAGGCTGTTTCCGTTGACGATGACGTCCGCCAGAAAGGAGAGCATTCGCGTCGCACGATCTCGTCGGCGAGGCAACTCAAACAGTTGCGGAGTCTCGTCAATGAATCGCGTTGTGCATTCACCGTCGATGAACGTGTCGTGATCCATGACCTTGATCAGGAACGGCACGTTGGTTTTCACGCCACGCACACGAAACTCCATCAGACAACGTCGCATCCGCTTGATCGAGTCAACGAATCGACGGCCGGACGCCGTTACCTTTACCAACATCGAATCATAAAACGGATTCACAACCGCGCCGGAGTAGGCACTGCCCGCGTCTAGGCGTACTCCCATCCCGGCGGCTGATCGATAGTGAGAGATGCGACCGTAGTCAGGCAGAAAGTTGTTTTCTGGATCTTCGGTTGTAACGCGACACTGCAACGCGAAGCCGCGAACGACCACATCATCTTGCGATTCCAGACCGATCAATTCATCGCTGAGTTTCGCCCCCTGCGCAACGAGCAACTGCGACTTCACGATGTCGATTCCAGTCACTTGCTCCGTGACCGTGTGCTCTACCTGAATGCGAGGATTCACTTCGATAAAGTAGAACTTGTTCGTGTCGGCATCGACAAGAAACTCAACCGTGCCTGCGTTTTGATAGTTGACCTGTTGCCCAATCGCCAAAGCTGCCTCGCAAAGTGCGTCGCGAACCTCGGTTGGCAAGTTCGGTGCAGGCGCTATCTCGACCACCTTTTGGTGACGGCGTTGAACAGAACAATCCCGCTCGCGCAGGTGCAGCAAATTGCCATGCTGGTCGCCGAGCAACTGCACTTCGATGTGACGAGCACGGGTGATGAACTTTTCAATGAAGATCTCATCACTACCGAATGCGGACAGCGATTCGCGTTGTGCCTGCTCGAACTGAGCTGCAAATTCGTCAGCAGAATTAACCACTCGCATTCCGCGACCGCCACCACCATGAGCAGCCTTCAAGATGATCGGGAATCCGAGCTCCTCCGCCTTCTTCAGACCAGACTCAGCACTCTGAATAGCTGATTCGGTTCCTCCGAGAATCGGAACGTTCGCTTTCTTAGCGATCTGACGAGCCGTTGTCTTATCTCCCAGCGATTCGAGGACTTCCACGGGGGGACCGACGAAGATGATCCCTGCCTCTTTGCAAGCTTTCGCGAATACGGGCTTTTCCGACAAGAAACCATAGTCTGGGTGGATCGCGTCGACACCATGCTTCTTAGCCAGCCGAATAATGGCCTCATGATCCAGGTACGCCCGAATGGGTTCACCCTGCGACCCAACCTTGTAGGCCTCATCCGCCTTAAAACGATGCAATGCGTAGCGGTCTTCGTGGGTATAGATGGCGACCGTTCGGATGCCAAGTTCAGTGGCACTTCGGAAGACGCGGGTTGCGATTTCGCTTCGGTTTGCAACGAGCAGCTTTTGGATCTTCATTGCGGAATTCTTACGACTTTCAGAGAGCATTGTGGGCTTCTAGGTGCTGTATATCAGCGTTCGCTTCGCGGGGAAAGTAGACAATGAATCATTGACGACCAACCTCGCGCGAGCGGAACTGCCACGCACCGCCGACCAACAGTGGAACCGGCCGTTCATCCGGGCGTTGAGCCCAAGAATCCGATGACCGATACTGCCATATTAGTGTCCGCATTTTGGCCAAAGCAGCTTTAAGGCAAAATCGAGATGAGCAGCGATACACCAAACCCGCACGAAATCCGAACAGACGAGGTCAATTTCGGCCCCGACGGGGAGATCATATTAGCTCCCACACAACGGCGAGGCTTTGTGGCCCATGTGCCGATTATCGGTGGGCTGATGATCACTCAAGGCATATTCGAAGTGCTTTTTGGCTGTCTTTTCGGCGGCATGGCGATTTTCGGCCAGGAGATCGTAGCGCAGATGACAAGCGGAAACCCTGCCGTGCAACAGATGGGCTGGACTGATGAGCAGATGCGTCTAGCCGTGAGTCTGCTTTATGGAGCCATTGGCCTGGGACTGTTCATTTTGGCGGCAATCACCATTTTCGCGGGCTGGAAGACCTTGCGTTACGAAAACCGCACTGTCGGCCAGATTGGCCTGGGCGTCGGATTCGCCTCGCTTGTATTGGGCTGCTACTGCTTCCCAACGTCGCTCATCCTAGGAATCTATGGCCTGATCGCATTAAACGACGGAGCCGTAAAGATTGCCTACGAGTTACGAAAGGCAGGCTACTCGCCAAAGCAAATCCGCCAAGTCTTCAAATCACTGCCGTAACGGGGCAAGGCTGCGAATCGGTCCACAGCCTGCCTGAGCAAACCGAAAGAGACAGGACTACTGCTGCTTCGCGAGTGAACTGAAATCGAGCCCCAGTGATTCTTCGGTATCCGAATACCACTCAACCGCGGCCTCCATGTTCGCTTGACGAACCATCTGAAGCACAGGTGTCTTCACGCCTTCCTTGAGGAACAACTGACGCAGGTCATCGTCGTTGCCAGTGATTCCCTTCATATAGACAGCGTAAACTTCTGTTTCGGGGTGGTTCATTGTGACCGCCGTGTCACCAGACCCAAGCTTGGAGACATCCGCCATAAATTGTACACCAGGAACTTTAACACCGTAGACAGAGCTAATCTGAGGTCGTCCTTGTCCAGCGGCCGTCGCACCAGAAGTCATCCAAGTGAACTCATTTGTCTCGGTCACATTAGGAGCTTCGTCACCGAACAAGCCAGCATCAGCCGCCGTCTTCAGCGATTGGTCACTGCCCAACTTGTCCGTGTAGGCCTTCGCAGCCTGCTTTGCCAGCTCGATGGCTTTCTTCATCTTCCAGTGCTTCACGACCTTAGGTCGCGCTTCTTCCAAAGAAGGCGTGTAAGCCTCTTTTTGATCCGTCTTCCAGAATACGAATCGCGACTCAATACTGTCGCGTGCGGATATTTCTTGCGACTTATAGACCGGCAAAGCTGGACTGAAGCCCATCATTACGAACGGAATCTGTCGGATTTGGCCGGTACTGAAGTCCATGTTGTAGGCACGTCCAAGCTCGTACTTTTCGGCCTCTAGCGCCGAGATCAATGGAGTCTCGCCGTAAACCAGTCCCTCTTCATTCGCCAGGGCTTGAAGATCTGGCGAAGCAGGTTGCTCGCCCTTCTCTTCATCAGGCGTTGTGTCCCAGTACATGTAATCATCGAAATACGTCGACGTTGCCGCTCGCACTTTCTCGAGTGCCGCCTTCACTACGTCTGCGGCACGAGGTCGAGCAATCTTGGCAGCGATATCCTCACGAACCTCCTCCAAAGGTTGATACTCAACCACTTCTTCCTCGGCTTCGCCTTGAGCGGAATCGCCTTCAGTGTTCGCATCGTCAGTCGCCACTGTGGCTTCAGTTGCATCACTGTCGCCAGCATCAGCGGATTCATCCTGGCTCACAGGTGCCGCGTCGAAGTCTTCATCTGCAGCCTCCGACTCTTCAGTTGTCGTTTCACTGGCTGAATCAGCTTCGTCAGGAATAACCTCGCCTTCCGCCGATTCATTGGGGCCAAGGTCGTCCAAAGCCTCAGTTTCCTCGGTGTCTGGCAGCGTCAAGTCATCCATTGTTGGAAGCGACACCTTCCGATAGGACTCCTTGTCTTCTTCGTACTTTGCCTTGATCTCCTCATCGGTGACCTTTGCAATTTCACGTTCCAAAATCGTCGGGAAGTCAGCTTTCACCCACTGGAACGCCACACGGCCCGGTTCGCGGAAACCTGGGGTTGGACGAACCTGCGAAGGAAACGCGTTCTTGTATTCCTCAAACAGCTCACGAACTTCTTCATCCGATGGCTCTGCAGTGACCTTGCTGACGAAATCCTCGACGGGAACAGCAATGACTTCCGCTTGCATGCGGCGATACAGTCGCTTGAAGTAAGTGAATGCCTGGCCAGGAGTGACCGCGGCGTCAGACATTTCCCCGCCAAAAGACGCGCCATTTGCGAGCAACCGCATTTGGTGAGCCGCAAGTTCCGTTTTGAATGTGTCAAAGAGCTGCTGCTGGGTAAGTTGCGTCGTCTCCTTCAGGATTGCGGCCATCTCGTTCCGATCGATGGCATTGTCAGCCAACGACTGGGTCAGATGCCGAAGAACAGCTTCGTCCCCGACGGTCACGCCCATTTTTTCGGCCTGCTGCGCCAGAACGGCCGACTCAACCACGTTCGCAGGCGTATTCTCACGAGGAACGATCAAACTACGAGGTTCTCCGCCTCGATCGATCGCTGTGCGTGCGACGGCCAGTTGAAATTGATTCGCTTGCTCGCGGATTTGCCGCAGTCGCAAGATTTCGTCTTCGCTTAGCGATTGACCTGCCCAACTCACAGAACCGGCATTCGCCTCGTAGCCACCACCAGCACCGCCAGGCGATTGATTTTGCCAGTCACTGACGATAGGAAGAATTCCGAACGCGAGCATTGCGCCGACGGCGGCAACGGCAAGCATCGTTTTTTGGTAC
>CAYQMZ010000490.1:0-1356 GCA_964418725.1 uncultured Pirellulaceae bacterium | reverse complement strand
CTAGAGGGTTCATCAGAAATCCTTTGATCGCCGCCGGCAGGTGGAATACTTGACAAGGTAGACACCCGCGTATTATTGATTTTGCGGGTCCATCCTGTCGAATTCAGATTCGGGATTGTAGGGCGTTTCGTCCTAAATTCAATGCCAGTAAGGAGTGTGGCGACGGTGGCGTAAATCGCTTTCAAACGCCACACTCTCGAGAATTGGAAATGGACAAACGACGATTTTGGCGACTCTGTCGCCGGTGGTCGGCAAATTAAACCCATTCGGTCCCGCAACAGATATAAAACCAAACACACCTAACCTGCCACGATTGCTCAGCCTGATTTTTCGCAATTTGACGATTTGTTGAATTCCGAGATCCGCTACGCTGGCATCGAGCAACAGCCGAGCACGACCATCCGGTCAATTCGGACGTGGACTGAAAGTCGCACTGAGTTTTTATGGCCAAAAGCGCATCACGTAAGAAAAAGGCGTTCGATCCCAAGGAAGTCGAGGGCAAGCACCTCGTCATCGTCGAATCCCCAACGAAGGCCAAGACGATCAACAAGTACTTGGGGAAGGACTACTACGTGATGGCGTCAGTGGGGCACGTCCGAGATCTGCCCAGGAGTGCCCCCAAAGGGGCAAAACGCAAAGACCATCCCGTCCCGGGCGTCGATCTCAACAACAACTTCCAACCAACTTATGAGGTGATGCCGGAGAAAAAGCCGACGGTGACGGACCTCAAAAAAGCGGCCAAGCAGGCGTCGGACATCTGGTTCGCGACGGACCTTGACCGCGAGGGGGAAGCCATCGCGTGGCACTTGGCCGAAGCTCTTGGCATCCCAACCACAGAAGCCAAACGCGTCGTATTCAACGCGATCACCAAGTCGGACATTCAACGTGCTTTCGACTCGCCTCGCGGTATCGAACAGAACGTAGTAGACGCCCAACAAGCTCGTCGAATCGTGGACAGAATTGTGGGCTACCAGGTTTCCCCGTTGCTATGGCGCAAAGTCGCCGCCGGTCTCTCGGCCGGTCGGGTTCAATCAGTGGCTACGCGTTTGGTTGTCGAGCGGGAGCGGGAAATCGAAGCCTTTATCCCGGACGAGTTCTGGAAAATTGGCGGACTCTTTGCAACTGAGGTTGGCAAAAAAGACGACATCGCGAAGAAGTGGGAGAAGTGGCTCAGCGAAGAAGACCGCACAATCAAGGCTCAGAATTCCTGGCTGAGCGAACAAAAATGCTTGCGAGCTGAGTTAGTTGGATTCGAAGGAAAGAAATTCGAAGTTGGCGACAGTGGAGCCGCCCGCAGGGTCGCTGAAGCGCTTGGGTTTGTCATTGAAGAAGTTGTCGAAACGGAAGACCCAAAGG
>CAYQMZ010000489.1:0-6273 GCA_964418725.1 uncultured Pirellulaceae bacterium | reverse complement strand
GCTCACACCCGTAGAACAGCACGTCGGCGTCGTCGCTCAACGCGTTCGACCAAGCGATCAGCCGATCTCGATACTGATTCAGATTCTGGGAACCAATTAGCGAATTCCCTAACGCGACCTCGCCCACATTGCCGTGCGAGATGATGTGCAGCGACGATACCTGTGTTCGCCCTGCAAGTGTTTCTGAGATCTGATCGATGCCATCCCGATCGGCGTCTAACAATACGATTTCTGCTGCACCCCCGGCTGCAGAATCGAGATCGCTTAGCAGTGTTTCGTAACCTTCGACTCCCGCGTCAACGAAGATGAGTGCGTTCGAAAGCTCTTGCTGATCCACACTCAGTTCAATTGCAGCACGCAACGAAAGCGGAACCTGAATCGCTTCATTCGCGTTGTTGGATTGAACAAGTTCAGCGAAGCCGCCAGCGTCGAGCAATTGCTTTTGCTCGAGTGACTCGATTGCGGAACTCCTGAACATTTTTTGTCGCTTGTTCTTTTGCGTTCGGGATTTCTTTCGTTTGCGCATTGCTTTCCTGCTTCAGGCGTATGAAAAAAGGTTCGCTTACAAGAAAAACACTTGTTCGCGCAGCGATTGCGTCAGCCTTCCTTGGCGCTCGCTGAGAGAAATGGTTTTCGGTCGTGCGTCGTAATGGTCGCGGTTAGTCTTACGTGTTTGCGGATCGACCGAGTCCACGTGACTCGGCAAACGCCGCAAACCAATCACACCTCGCGCGGGTGGGTAAACGGGGAATCCCTAGAGCTAAACAATGGGCACGTTGGGCGTCAGAAGCGAAACTCGATGCCCGCATTGATGCCGTGCAGCAACAACGATTCGTCCGACCAATTGAAGCTCGGTTCCGCCGGTCCAACGGTGGGTTGGTTGGGATCGATCTGCGTCGGGTTCAACCTGGTATCCATGGCACCACCTGGTCGAGTCACGCTGCTAAGAAAGAGAAGGTTGTAGCCGACATAGGCTTTGGCTCGACGCGATAGCCAGTAGCCAATGCGAAGCTGCGTATCGGTGAACACTCCGAAGCGATCTCTGGTGTGTGTACCGATATTGGAGGGGGCTGCCAAAAAGCCGTATGGATGTGTCGCCGCGATTGCGCCGGGTACTGTTGTTACAGTCGAACCGGCAATCGTTACGCGTTGTCGAATGTTGCCAAGTGCTACTCGCGTATTAACGTCGAATTCCCAGCGTTGACGCTGAAAACTTGTCAGCACTCCGAATTCGATGCCGTGAAATGAATTTCGCGTCCGGAAAGAGTCGGTGATGTCAATCAACGTTCCTGGGTCGAACAATCCCCCCAACGGCTGCAGTTGCTCGCTGATCTCCAGCTCTTCATCGATGACGAAAGCTCGATAGCCAAGGAATAAATCGATCCGCTTTCCGGGGCAACAACAGGGGTCAGCACAGCACGAGATCCTTCGTTGAAGGCCTATTCCGGCTGAAAAAACATCCGTATCCGAGGCTATGCCCACACTCCCGTCCACCACACCTGGAAAGTTAACCAGCTCGGCATCTTGCGCGTTTACGCTTGGATCAGAGTTGAAGAACGGGCGGGCGAATATCGAATCAGCGTTGCCAGAAATGTCTTCACTTGAGTTCGCGCCGGCCCATAGCAGGCTACCAGTAACGGAGTAGACTCCGCAGCCGTCAAGTGCGTGTCCGCCGCTAACGCGGATGCCGGAAAGGTGATTGTCACTCAAGCTGCCACTACGAGTCACGGACGTCGTCGGCAGGCCCAGCACTCCCGCGTCAGATCGATCCGTGCCCGCAGGGGATTGACTTACCAAGGCGGGAGTATCGAACCCCTCGATCCAGTAGCCAGTGTATCCGATGTCGAGCCAATTCTTTTGACCGCAGGTTGTCGCATCGCATACGCACGGATAGTCTCGATTTGTTTCTTGGCCCAGAAGCGGGAAGCTTGTCGCAACGCACAACAAGACCAGAAGGTTTGGTAACCGCATGTGATCCTCGCAGAAGACTTAGTTCGCAGGTTGGTCCCGCGATCGACTTTTCGGCTGCAGTTACCATCGCCATTTCTTCCATGTGAATTCAACGTTTTGCTATGCGATGGCTATTCGATATGGTGCGCGATTCTGATGTAACGTTCACACGTAACAACAACGAAAAGAAATGTTCGAACTCGGCGCACTTAGTCGTCTCAACCTCACGCGCAACGGTGTTCGAGGGATTTCCCCAAACACTGTGTGTCACAGTTTCATTCACTTTGGTGTGAAAGAAATTTCAGAGAAACGTGGCACAGTGATTTGCGTTTGAGTGTAGTGTTCGGACCTAAGCAAGTAGTTGCGCGCGCACTCGGAAAGCGATCGAGTACATTGTCGTTGAAGATCGAAAGAGTGCGCCGCAAGACTTTGCGGACAGCGAAATAGATGAGATGCTTTGTTACACGGCATCTTTCTCAAACATGTAGGCTGAGCCGAACTGCCGCAGTGGCTGTCGCGGTGGCTGCCGGAACTTTGGCCGTTCTTAACAATGCCAAACTGTCACCGTATTTCCAGAGGTTGCCGCCAGTCCGTTGTTTCGGCAATGGCGGCTGCCGGTGCCGGCCTCGCTGCGAGAAATAGCGACTCACGACATCGTTTTCGATCTCATCTCTGGACCGCGCCATCGTCTCTTTCGAACCGTCAGAAGGACGAGCCCAACACACACCAAGATGATACCGTCCGGTTCGGGAACGGATGACAGAGCAGAGAGCGACTGTCTTCCATAGTTTTCGCTGAGAAGTAGAAAGTCGGGAAACTGAATCTGTTGATCACCATCAAAGTCGCCACTACGCCAGCCTCCGAAACCACCGAAGTTGTCAGATAACGCTAGGAAGTCAGCGAAGTCTACACTGCCGTTGAGATCCGCATCGCCGAAGAACGTTCGTTCATAGTCTTCCACCCAGATAGCTCGGTCCACTTGATCGACATTGCCGTCGTCGTTCAAGTCAAACCGTTCGTCATACGTCAGCTTCACTACCGAGGACAGTAGGTTGATGTCAGTGCCGCTGCGACGATCGTCGCCGTTGAAGTCGCCGAGCAAATAGGGATCGAGGAAGACACCACTGTCGGTGATACTCAGTTCGAATGCTTTGCCGGATGTGGTTGCTGGTAACTGAACGTCAGAAAACTGGCCGATGATACTCTTGTCGGATGCGTCGTTGAGAACGATCAACGCGACCAGTTCATCCAATGGAGGGTCGTAGCCGGGGTTGGCGAGGACCTGCATCGAACCTGAAAGCGTAGCACTGTCAACGGAGAGTCGTGTTTGGGCGTCGCCTGTGCCGAGAACGAATCGCGAGATCGTTTCCGAGGAAAGCTGTAGATCTCCGAAGATGCGTAGTCCTTCTTCGTCGCCGGGGATGAGATTGCCGTATTGGATGCGTACGTCGCTGACAATACGACCATTGCCTTCCAGCAAAGAACGATTGGGTGGCGATTGGGACTCGACTTCGACACCCAGTACCACGGAGCCGGCATCGAGAACGCCGTCAACCATCAGGTCGACGGCATAGACACTGCTGGACGCAAGGCGATTTTCTACAGACAAAGAACCATTCGAGCCCAACGTGATACGAGCGTCCCCAGGCCTGTCTGCTTGGATCGCGTTCGCCTTCATGGAACCGCCGTGCTCAACCTCAAGATGACCGCCCACGATGCGTAGCACGCTCGAATTGTTTTCGTAGTCGTTTCCGCCTGTGATCTTCAATTCCCCTTCGAGGTCCTGCAACGCCGCGAGCGATGGAAACGTTGCCGTCTCGCCGTCGAGTTCAACAGATCCACGAAGCCATTCTATGCCCGACTCGCCCGCCAGCCCTTTAACTGACGCAGGGGTAACTTCCACTGTGCCGTCGATGTTCGTTGTGGAGGATTCTTGCACCAGCCAATTTCCGTCGAGCAAGTTGTCGCTGCCGTTTCTGGTCCTCGGCGATCTGCCGACCAGCGAAATGCTGCCGGGAAGTAGGTCGAGCGTCGCGCCGACGACTTCGACGTTTCTGTTCGCGACGACGAGACGGTCACCCGTTTCACACCCATCCGGTGTCGCACAAGCATGCACTACCAAGTCGCCGCCATGCAGAAGCAGATCGCCGTTGACGATCAAGTCGGAGTTGGCGTCGAGTTCGATCTTGCCCGCATTGGTTAGGTCGTCATCCGTATGAAACCGAATGCCGTTGAGCAGCCGTATGTGGCCTTGGTTTTCTCGGATCGTATCGAAGTAAGGAAAGTTCGCTGCACCGGAAAGCGTTACGTTCGAGGCATTGATGCTCATCGCCGTGTCGAAGTTGCTTGGCTCGTAGTTAGGATCGCCCTCGAATTCGACCGCCTCCAACGTATCGGTATCGCCAACGCCAACGACGTTAATGCTAAACAAGGCCGGCTGTGTACCGTCAGGCATGCGCAAGTCGCTGTTGTGGTCCCAACGCAGGGGATCGCCTTCCAAGATCCATGTGCCGACATCGAACGTTGCTCCGCCTTGCGAATAGTTCGTGATTTCCGCATCAAGCGTCAGGCTGCCGCCTGGGTGAATGTGAATCGTGCCGCCCGTGTTATCTAGATTGATGGGAACGAGCTGCGGCGCCGATGGATCCGGGCTAGATTCTTCTCCGATCACAACGCTGCCTCGCACGTTGATGGTGCCTCGATTGACGAACGCTGCATTGCTCTCGCTGTCGAAGTTTGTTGCCAATCCGTTCAAGCTGAGGATGCTTTGCGGCTCGACAATGAACTCAGCCTTGCCAAAGACCTTTAGTTTGCCTGCGAATTCCATCGCGCCACCATCTACCACGAACTTGAGATTCGCGTCATCGGCGATGCTGGTGTTCCGTGGAAATGTGATACTTCCTAGCGATGGACCCAGCGAGCTTCCGGATTGGCCGGGGCCACCGGCAATCCACTCGCCGTCTCCCGAAAGCTCAATGCCCTGTGAGTTGAGTGAGCCGACATTGATGGTGCCAATGCGCCCGCCAATGCCTGCGAGAGAAGCATCCGTACTGATGACCCCGATGTTGTCGATGCGGCTGGTTTGGATGTCGAGTCCAGCCGTGACGTGAAGCAAGCCGGAGTTCGTGAGTCCCTCGGGAAGGGTCATTCCCGACGAGGTATGTTCCACGGTCATGGTGCCGTGGTTCATAAGTCCATCGATCAGGAATTCATGGCGGTAGCTTACGAATTGCCGTGCTCCGAACGTCATCGTATGGCCCGCTTCGTGAATGAATGTGTGGGCTTTGATCTCGGCAGGTCGGTTCTCGAAGTCGATTTGCCCCGTCCCGCCGACGGTCAACACGAGGTCGTTCGGAGCGTGAAGGCGAAGCGGTTTATCTGTGCGACGACTGGTTATTCGACCACGGTTTTCCAAACGGTTGGTTGTCCACGTGTTGAGTTCCGGTACTTGGACGGTCGAGCCATCCAAGATCTTGATGGATTGGGCCAGGATATCGACTTCGTCTTCTCCAACTTCATCGAACGTTGCAACTCGCCATCCGCCGAGATCCAGTTCACTCTCGACCGTTTTCGACTGCGGTGCCGAACCGAAGATGAGTTTGTTTTGCAGTCCTGGTGTGACTCGCTGGCCGTTGTTTAGTTGTTCCCAACCTCGTCGGTCGCGCCAGAAGACGATCTCGGACGGTTTCGGTTGAAGCGTGAATGTCTTTGTCGGCTCTTGGCCCTCCTCGAATGGGACGCTGATCAACTCCTTGCCGATGTTTTCAAAGATCGTGATTTCGCCGATGGCGTCGAGGACGTTTTTGGTGTTTCGAATCGTAGCGAAAGGATCAACTGTTAGCGGCCCGAATTGCGGTGGTTCCGGAATCTCGGGGAAATCGATGTGTTCCAACACGCTGGTTCTCGCGTGCAAAACGGGGCCCATCGATAGCACCGGGATCGGCAACGGGCCGACATTCACCTTGGCATCGAACGACAGCGCGTTGAACTCTAAGTAGTCGCTGATCGTGATGGCACCTTGTTCGTTGAGCAAGAAGTCTGCGTTCTTAAAGGTGACTTCGGCTTCGATCGCTTCTTCGCCAAGTACGATGATCTCGGGCAGTTGGTTCCATTTGCCGCTGAGCTGATCGGCGATGCGACTGCCGTTTTCATCGACGATTCCCACCGAAACAGGTTTGCCGTTGCTCTTGTTCTTGAACTGCACGTTGACGTCAAACTGCGTGTCGATGCTCGACTGATAACGGTAACCGATTTCCGGGCCGTACTTCAGATCGACGAGTTCTCCGGCAATCGTCGCGTTGAAGTCGCTGTCAGGATCACCCA
>CAYQMZ010000488.1:5781-6276 GCA_964418725.1 uncultured Pirellulaceae bacterium | reverse complement strand
CGTCAATTACCTCGATCGATTCTCGCGAACTACCGAAAGAAGTTGCAGGCCCGGCTAGCACACCAGTTGAACTGTTTGGCACAGCTGATTGGTTGGATTATCAATTCCAAATCTACGTAGCCGTTTGCACCTGATGACACTGCCGGCAGCCAGTGGGTTTTCAGAGCAGTCGGTGTTCAGGACTAATCGATCATCAACCGCTGGAGGGCAGGATAACGCGTCATGGTTTTGCATTCGGCCATCCTCTCGCGTTGGTAGTCACGCGACTAGGTAATTGACTCTTCATTCGGAGTCACCTGAGCGATAGGATATCAGGCTGTTGGTTCCACGGTGAGGCCTGAGCTGCTTCACGTCTTCAGGAGGGCAATCTATGCATCAACAGAACATCAGACGACGCCAATTCCTAAACCTCTCTATGATTGGCGCGACGGCGGCGCTGTACCCGTTCAAACGTGTGATTGGCGACGAATCGAAAACGTCCGATCCAATACGTTT
>CAYQMZ010000488.1:0-5771 GCA_964418725.1 uncultured Pirellulaceae bacterium | reverse complement strand
ATGCTGACCAACGGCTACAAGCATTTATTGATGAAATGAGTAAGCAACAAGTTGACTTCATTCTTCAACTTGGCGACTTTTGTATTCCAACGGACGACAACCTTGGCTTTCTGAAAATCTGGAACTCATTCATGGGGCCCAGGTACCACGTCCTCGGAAACCATGATACGGACGGCAACTCGACGGATCATCCTGAGCGATTCAAGCGCGAAACGACCGTCGAGTACTGGGGAATGAAGAATCGGTACTACTCCTTCGACCTAAAACAAATCCATATCGTGGTGTTGGACGGGAACGATCAAGGGCCCGGACAGAAACCATACTATCGCTGGGTTGCCGAGGACCAGCTCGCTTGGTTTGCAAATGACTTGGCCAACACCTCCTTTCCAACTCTGGTTTTCGTTCATCAGAGTCCAGAACGCCCCGAGGATGGCGGTCTGGAGAATGGCAAGCAAGTGCAGAAGATAATGGAAGATGCCAATCGCAAAGCGGGAGAGCAGCGAGTGATCGCTTGCTTTAGCGGGCATCACCACCGGGACTACATGCGGAGAATCGGCGGCATTTTGTATTCGCAAATCAACAGCGCATCGTATTACTGGATGGGGAGCAAGTATCAGAAGATTCGCTACAGCCCTGAGATCGACAAGACGCATCCATACATCAAGTACACCGTGCCTTACAAAGAATCGCTGTTTGCCATTGTGACCGTTGATGTCACCAACGGCGTTCTGGCGATCGAAGGCCGTGGCTCAGAGTTTGTTGGCCCCTCGCCATGGGAGATGGGTGCATCACGTAGTGAGCTTGAAGCGAGGACATTGGTGCCGAGGATCTCGGATTGGAGAACGCCGGTCTAACATACGGCTCGTGAGATCGCTGACGGCGAATAGCCCGCAACGATTTCAGTTCGTTGTCAGTTTGCTCATTGGGTGGACGAACCAGCGCGATGAAAAGTGGCCCGAGCACAGAGGTCGTCTCTCATCTTCAGGGCTGCTACTTCCAGCCAAATCGTCTTAGCCGCCGGTGTTGATGCCAACGCTGTTTCTTAGGGATTGCCTCATCCGCAAGCGGTGTCCGCCAGTGGACACCGATAGGGATTGAGCCAGCGGCTACAATGGCAGATCGATTCCCACTTGGAAACTTCGGTTGAACGTGAGGCCATAATGAGCGGATACAAGATCGGCCAACCCCATTCTGTGACTCGTCGAACGTTCCTGCGAGGAACTGGCGGCGCCGTCCTCTCCTTGCCGTATCTTGAGACGATGGCCTGTGCCACAGGGATTAGTAACGTTCCAATTCGAATGGCATGCGTTGGTTTGAACTTTGGATTGGTCCCGAAACTGTTCTTTCCTCAAAAGGCCGGACGAAACTATGAGCTCACGGAGCGGCTTCATCCGCTGAAGGATTTGCGTGATGACTTCACGGTTTTTTCTGGTCTCGATCATGGCGTGAATGCCCAGGGTGGACATGGCGGTGTTCATGCGTTTCTGTCCGGAGTTCTCTCAAAGAATTCTGCGGGCATGCCAGAAGCCAATATCAGTATCGATCAAAAGGCTGCTCAGCTGGTTGGTGCTCGGACTCGCTATCCGTCGCTGCAGATCTCGAGTGGCAACGATCCCAACAACAGGCTTTCCTGGAGCGCATCGGGTGTGGCCATTCCGCCCGTGGTGAATATCGAGACGATCTATAACCTGCTATTTCAGAAAGTCGCCCCGAACTTACGAGACAAAACGCAGAGAGAGCTGGCCGCAAGATCGAGCATCCTTGATTTGGTGAAAACGGATGCTGAATACCTTAAACGCAGAGTCGGAACCCGTGATCGTGAAAAGCTCGAACGCTATTTTGACTCAGTCCGTGCGGTTGAGAAGCGATTGGTCCAATCGAGCCAATGGTTGGACAAACCGAAGCCAGTCGTTGACTATGAGCTACCGGCGAGAGCGAATCAGCTCGATTTCGTCGATCGAGTTCCGCTTTACTACGACCTGATGAGCTTGGCGTTGCAAACGGATTCCACGCGTGTCATCACACTCGCTTTGGCCGATATCGGTGCGAACTACGGCGGCTTTGATATCAGTCGCGGCTATCACCAGCTCACGCATCACGGGAAAGTTCCTGACTACATCACGGAGCTTTCGATTATCGAGGAGTTTCACATGCAGCAACTCGCGCGATTCCTGACGCAGCTCAAATCGATCGACGAACCCAACGGAAAGACGTTACTCGAAAATAGCATGGTCTTGTTCGGTTCAGGAATGGGAAATGCCAGTTCGCATTCGAATAAGAACCTGCCCCTGATTCTTGCCGGCGGCGGGTTCCAGCATGGCGAACACAAGTCCTACTTCATTGACGAAACCCAGAAAGAATCGACCGAGGCTGGGAGGCTGTTCGTATCGATGCTGCAGCGGTTCGGAGTTGAGACGGATCGCTTCGGTACCGCCACGGGCACGCTGACCGGTTTGGAGGTCCGAGCATGATCTGCGCAACTCGTCGTAGCCACACATTGGCATTCTGGCTAACTCGCGTCGCGTTCCAAACGCTTCGCGCCGCCGCCCAAGCCCTGGCGAGTTTGGCGACGGTTTTGCTCCTAGCAAGTCAGGCATCTGCGGTAGACGCAAGCGGACACACACTTCCGACGATTGTCAGTACTTATTTCAAGCAACACTGCTATCGGTGCCACGGCAGTTCAACGCAAAAGGGTGACCGGCGGTTCGACGTCCTGCCGACGTCCATGACCGCAAGTGATGATTCAGCAACACTAATTGAAGAAGCTCTCGACGCGATCAATCGAGGTGACATGCCTCCAACGAAGAACGGGATCACCCGCCCGGCGGCAGACGAAACTCTTCGCGTCATATCAGCAATCACCGACTACCTTCTGCTGCTGTCCGATGCGGATGCGGTTTCGGCAACGCAAATGAGGCGGCTCAATCGGTTCGAGTACATCAATACGATGCGAGATCTGCTAGGGCTGCCGCGAGAGTTTTTTGACTTCACGGCCGACTTCCCGTTGGATGCTACCCAAGACGGGTTCGACAACAACGGTGAAGCGCTAACACTCAGTAACTACCAGTTGCAGCGGTACCTCGAAGTCGCCGAGACCGCGCTCGAAGCTGCCACTTTCTTCGACGCAGAACAACCGCGTACGCAACAGTGGCACTATACAGGCAAAGACTTCAATGGCGTGACTTCCTACGAACGTGCTCCCGTTACATGGCGGCTCATCGTCGACGAACACATCGAAATCGGGCACGGGCAACCGAGCGAGCGGCATCCCAATTACGTCAAAGCATTCGTGAAGCGTGGCGGCGTTCCAGCGGATGGCTGGTATACGATCCGGCTCAAAGCGGCGGCAGCCAATCGGCTGGATCACGGATACGAATATCGCGAGTTCGATCGCTTCAAAGATCAACCGCTCAAGCTGGCACTCTGGATCGCCCCCGACGCGTCGCTGCTGGACAAGAACGCGGCCGATCAGCGACATCTGGTTAAGGTCTGGGATCTTCCCGACGGGCACCCGAAGGTCTTCAGTCAACGCATTCGACTCAGCAAAGGAGCGATCCCATTCGTAAGTTGGACCAATGGAGTCAAATCCAAAGGCACGATTCGTCGCGTCGCGGAAAAGTACCATCCGCAAGTCATCCGCGCAACAAAGACCCAGCGTGACGCAGCCGCCCTCGGTAGCCGCGAAGCGAAGGAACTTGTCAAGCGACTTGCGAAGAACGCTGAGAACAAGCTTGTTTCCGACGTCTATCGCGGTCCACGCGTTCGCATCTGGAGTATGGACATCGAAGGTCCGCAAATTGATCAGTGGCCTCCGGCGAGTCATCAGTTGGTGTTCGGTGTCGAAACCGTGGCTTCGAAAATCGACGTCAGTGAAGTCGTCACAAAATTCGCGGCACGAGCTTTCCGGCAGCCTGTCAATCGCGCGGAAGTTGAACACTATATCGACTTTATTCACCAGCGAGTAAAAAGCGGTGACTCACACGCGAGAGCCATCCAGTTGGGACTCGCCGCCGTGTTGACCTCGCCCCGGTTTCTGTATCTCGACGAAGGCAATGAAGAAACCCAGTCACAACTCAAGCAACACGAACTGGCCACGCGGCTTTCTTACTTTCTGTGGAGTAGCTTGCCGGATGAGGAACTCACCGAGTCAGCCACAAGCGGAAAACTGGCCGACCCGGTGGAGTTGAAGGCACAAGTCAACCGCATGCTGCGAGACGACAGAGCCAACGCCTTCACCGAACACTTTACAGACACATGGTTGCGAATTAACACGCTTGGTTCGATGCCGCCGGATCCCAAGGCCTTTGAATCGTACTACCGTGATCGACTTGAGGAACTCTTCAAGACAGAAACGCGATTGTTCTTCCGCGACCTATTGAACACCAACGGTTCGATCGTCAACTTGCTCGACAGCGACTACACGTTTTGCAATGACGTTCTGGCTGGTCACTATGGTATTGCCGGGGTTCGTGGGGAACATTTTCGGCGAGTTGCTCTTAAACCAGAGCATCACCGCGGCGGTCTGCTTGGCCACGGTAGCATCCTTACGTTGACCGCGAACGGAATAGAAACGTCGCCGGTTGTTCGCGGGGTCTGGGTGCTCGAAAACATATTCGGCACGCAGCCTCCGTCTCCACCGCCAGACATCGAACCATTTGAGCCCGATACTCGGGGCACGACCACCATACGAGAACAACTGAACAAACACCGCAGCGTCGAAACATGCGCAGACTGTCATCGAAAGATCGACCCAGCCGGATTTGCGCTCGAATTCTTCGACCCGATCGGCAGCTACCGAACTCGCTATCCCGGACGCGGAAAGAACAGGCTGAAGGTGGATGGATTCGGGCAGTTGCCAACCGGCGAAACCTTCAAAGACGAACGAGGGCTGAAGGCGCTGCTCGTCGCTCGAAAAGACCGCTTCACGGAAGCCCTCACTGAGAAACTTCTCACCTATGCGACCGGCCGCTCGATGACCTTCCGCGATCAAGTGGCTATCAAACGCATCGCGGCCGATAATGAGAAAAACAGTTCCGGACTTCGCGACCTCGTCGTTGCGGTGGTGACAAGCGAAGAATTCCATAGTCGGTAAGACAACGATCAAGTGAAATGAAAACAGTTAGCACAACTGCGACGGTGATTGTTCTGTTGATTGGCGTCGAAGCGGCTCACGCGGAGGGTTGGCGGAAACATGTGGTTGTTCAAAAGGCAACGAGCATGATCAACTCTGCTGTGGCGAATGACTTCGACGGCGACGGAGCAACCGATATTATCTCGTCCTACGATGGACGCGTCGTCTTGCTAAGAGGTCCGGACTGGACGCCGAAAACGATACACGTCTTCGACGCTGCCAACGCTCGCAACAAACCACGGGCGAGTTGTATCCATAGCTGTTTGATGGACGTGGACTCGGACGGAGATCTCGACTTCTGCGGTTCAAACAACACAGTATTCTGGCTCGAATGCCCCGACGATACGGCGAGCTCGAAGCCTTGGAAGTATCGTGCAGTGGATGATGAGATTCTCGGCACGCATTGCCTGATCACCGGAGACGTGAATCGCGATGGCCGGCTTGACTTGATCGCCAACTCGGGGAGGACGGAAGAACAGACCGAATTCCCTAACTCAATCACGTGGCTAGAGGTCCCGGAGCAACCTCATTCGGCAAAGCATTGGGTGCGCCACGTGTTTGCTGATCGCGACGCACCTGGGGGTTCCCACTACACCGGCTTTGGCGACATCAACGGAGACGGCCGCCCCGACATCTGCTG
>CAYQMZ010000487.1:0-6279 GCA_964418725.1 uncultured Pirellulaceae bacterium | reverse complement strand
CCGACCGGTTTGTCAGCTCGTGGCACCACGGTGGAGACTGCCGAAGACGTATTGGCTCCCGAGCTTGAAACAAGACCACAGCCAGAGTCGAGTCCAATCGCCGGAGATGTCGATGGAGACGGAATTGTTTCCTTCTCTGACTTTTTGACGGTATCTCAGAACTACGGACAGGAAGTCAAAGGGCGTGCGAACGGAGATCTAAACGGTGATGGATTGGTTGGATTCGAAGACTTCCTTGAGGTTTCTGGAAACTACGGAGCGACTGCGCAGGCGATCGACGCAGTCTTCGCCGCTTACGTCTAGTCTGCAAAGAGAAGTCTGTTTCATTAAACACACGGAGGGCATGGCGGCGGCCATGCCCTTTCTTTATCTACTTGTTGTGTTGCATACGGCGCGCACGTTTCAGTCGCCGATCGAAAAAATGCCGATTCCGTGACCCAATACGCGGGGGCACGTCGCACGAAGTTGTAGCAACCCAAGATACGCCACTCCTTCGCAAGGCAGACTCTCATGAATCTTGTCAGAACGTCTCTTCTTTCAAACCTGTTCGCCAAACTATTTGCAACGTTCAGCTTCGCTGGTCTCACGGTCGATGAAGGTTTCAATATGAAACTAAATTGCATTCGAGACGCGACGAATCCGTCCGATGGCGTCTGTTTTTTGGACATGTCTTACAGCGTCGGCTTGGATCTGCCGGCCGCGTTGACTGCGGCCCAGGCCGACTATCCAACCGCCCGTTTGGCGACGCCGACGGAGTGGGACCACGTGCTACTGGCAGCGGGAATATCGTATGACGGAACGACATTAGCGTCGGATGCCTTCGTACGAGGCTTCACAGAGACAATTTCTTCCGGTGGGAATTACGACGGCGGCGTGTTGGCGACCGCGCTCGGGGCAACGTCCACTGGACAGAGCATATTGGACGACGTGTTTATCTGGTCGGATCCCGACGGTGATCTTGCGTCGTTTACGACTCGGGATACTTTGTTCCTCGGCGGTCCTGTCGGAACGGTTTCTGCCCAAGTTCAGCAGCTGAATTCTCAGGCCCCACAGCCAACGATTGGATACTTACTCGTTCGCCCAACAGCGGTCCCAGAGCCTTCGTCTTGTTGTTTGTTGGGTCTGATCGGAATCGGCCTTGGGCTGCGGAAATGGCTAAGTCGCAGGGTAGATTGGACACCAACGTGGGGTGAGTTCTGATACGCGGTCATGTTTGGCGTCAGAAAACCGTACTGCCAAAGCAACAGAGGTCAGCGAGGCTTTGCCTTGGGGTGCTAATTGCTTTGAGGACGGGCTGTCAGCAGTTCGTCTCGTTCCGCCCGCATTCGGGTGGCGGCCCGTGTTTGACCGAAGTCCACAGCGAACGAGATGGCTTCGGACAAACAAGCAATCGCGGATTCTCGTTGCCCCAATCGCTCCAGCACCCAAGCGCGTTTTCGCAACATTTTCGCAAGCCTACCCCTAGCTGGATCCCCCTTGAGCACTTTGATAATCTCGATCTGCTTACCCAACGTGTCGGCCTCTTCCAATGAGTCTCGTTCCACGACTTGTAGCAAGACGTTGTAGGCTCGGTGCAGGATTACATTTCGGTCGTAAACAGAGTTTTCCCCGATATCGACCGCTTGCAACGCAAGTTGTCGGGCTTTGGCAATGTCTCCGAGATTGCGTTGAATGACGGAGAGTCTTACCAAGTCTCTCGCTACGAATGAACTCTTCTCTCCCAAATGTTCGCGGTGCAGATTTAGGCAGTCCTGCATGACCGACTTCGCTTCCTCGAAATACCGTAAATAGACCAGCGATCCACCGAACTGCCATTTGGCCATCGAAACATCAAAGGCCGACTCTCTGTCGGAAACCTGACGCAGCGTCTCTTCATACGCTTCTCTGGCCAGCCATTCCGCATATTGCAGGTCAACGAGATCCCGAGAGCTTCGAATTACGTACTGTGCAAACCTTGCTTCTTGCAGGAGCGTGATCACATCATGTTTGCCGTGCACGGCGATTGCCGTGTCCCATGCTTGTTTTCCGAACTCGATGGCTGATTCTAGATCAAGTTGAGCGGCCGCTGCGCCGGCACGTAGGTTGAGCGCTTGCACGGTAAGCGCCACGGCGTCTTGCCTTGTTAGAACTTTTAAGACGCTGTCCAGTTCCTCTGCTGCATCACGGTGTCTATTGGCAAAGATTAGATAGTTGCAGTAATCGACTCTACTTTCGAGAGGCAACGCATGCTCCTCGGAGAATAGCCTTGTCCGAATCTCCATCGCTTCACGCAATCGAGGTTCTGCCTTTTGTAGGTCGCGCAGTGTCAGGTAGGAGCGGCCGATTGCTCTCAATAGAGCAGCTCTAACATCCGCTGAATCGGTTAGTCGGTGGTCGGAATCCAGGGCAGCAGCAAACTGATCTAACTGCTGTCGAACAGTGAAGTCGACGGGGAAGCCTTGCTCAGGGTCAGTGGACCAAAGCAGATCGATAAGCAGCGATGACACCTGTTTGGCTTTGATTGCTTCACTTACGGCTAGACGTTTCTGATGGACGGCTTCAGCCCGCTCGCGGTCCGCTTGTTGTCGACTTTCCTCCGCGAGTTGACGCGAGACCTCGGCCTTAAGGTAGCCTCGCATCGCGAAGGCTGTACCCAGGACCATGGCCGCGATGGCCATTAGTGCGGCATAGGTGAAAGACCTGTTCCGCCTTGTGAATTTTCGGATCAGGTAAACGGTACTTGAAGGCGCTGCAGAGACCGGCTGATTGGACAAATGCCGCTTGATATCTTTGGCTAATTCCAAGGCGGATTCGTAGCGATGTGACTTGTCTGGCGCCAGAGCTTTTTGAGTGATCCACTCTAAGTCACCACGAAGTTGTTTGCGTAGGTCGAGCTTGGTGGTTGAACGCAGTTTTGATATCGCGCCCAGATCAGTTGCGTGTTCGCGACGCAGCAAATGAAGTTCTGACTGCAATAGAGCTTCAGCAAGTTCCTTACGACTCAAGCCTTGATTGTGTTTGGGACGTGGAGATGCGCCGACCAAGAGACGGTAAAGAACGCCGCCGAGTCCGTAAACGTCTGCCCGCGTGGCGACCTCTAGACCGTCGATAAGTTGCTCGGGACTCATGAATTCAGGCGTCCCGACGATCGGTTGAGTGTGTCCGCCGTTTGACTTGGTATCCGTAGCGGACCGATCGGAAGTCTTCGAGTCGATCTCGTTGTTGTTGCTGTTGTTGTCACTCGGTTGATCCAAGCTCCGCATCATTGTGGCGATGCCGAAGTCGATCACCTTTGGTACATCATCACCGTCGATAGTCGCCACCAAGATATTGCCGGGTTTGATATCGCGGTGAATGATTCCACGCTGGTGAGCATGGTGCACGGCCAGACAGACGTCGCGAAACAGGCTTAGTCGTGCTGCTATGCCCCGCCTATTCTGGTCGCAGTGCTTCAAAATAGAATCGCCGCGAACCAATTCCATGACGAAGTACGCGCGGCCGCAGTCCGTCGTTCCGGCGTCCAATGCTCTTGCAATATTGGCATGGTCCATCATGGCCAGCGATTGACGCTCACTCTTTGGTTGAAGGGCAACTTTCGATCGTCTCTTCATGATCTTAAGAGCGACATCGCGCTGGATGGGAGACGTCTGCTCGGCTTTCCAGACAACGCCAAAGCCGCCTTCGCCAATCTGCTCAACCAGTCGGTAAGGTCCTACCATTGCTCCCGATTGAAATCGACCGACGCCTTGCGCCGCCCGCAGGATCGGCGTATCCAAGAATTCTTCGCCGTTGTGATGGAGCGCCAATAGTTCGTCGATAGATCGGCGAAGGTTCGGGTTGCCACGACAGGCCTGATCCAGAAATTCTGTTCTGGCAGCCACATCATCGATTTCGACCGCTGATGCGAAGATTTCATCTTCCGGTAGGTGCTGAAATTCGGACATCTCGATGCTCGGAAAGAAGAGCTGTTTGCATCAACTCTCGAGTTTTTCTAGCGGAGGCAAATGGCGACACCAGAGCGTGCGACAAAACGGCATCAGGTGGCTCACGAAATCTGTGCTATTAATTGCCTTCATTCGTGTCTGTCTACTTTTCGATTTCTCGTCTCAGCCACACTCGCGCGTACGACCAGTGCCGTTTTACCGTGGCGATCGAGAGATCCAACACGTTGGCCGTTTGCTCAATTGTGAGCCCCGCGAAGTAACGAAGCTTAACTACATCGGCCTTTTCTGCATCCGCAGCCTCAAGACGCGTCAATGCCTCATCGAGTGCAAGCAGATCAATATTCGGTCCCGGGAGGGCTAACTCGACGAATTCGAGGTCTACGCGATCCCGTCCACCACCTCGCTTTAGCCGATTCTTCCCACGGGCATGATCAATCAGAATTCGACGCATTGCCTCCGCTGCGGCTGCGAAAAAATGACCGCGAGAGTTCCAGCTGCTGCCGTCGGTTTCCGCGGATGTATCTTCGTCAGTTGCAGTGGTCGATTCAGTGTTTGCACGGGCTCCTGGGGCTCGATCTGTTTCACGGGGACCCGCTGTCGATCCGAGCAAACGCAGGTAGGCCTCGTTCACCAACGCCGTGGTTTGCAGCGTGTGTCCCGCCGCTTCGCCGCGTAATTTGGATGACGCGATTCGATGCAACTCGCCGTGGATGATCTCCAACAACTGTTCGGCTGCTTCAGGATCGCCGCTACTTAGGGCACCGAGAATTTGGGTCACATCATCGCTCATGTGCACCATTCTAATCCAAGTACCCAGTTGCGCGCTCGACACAGTTAGGCAAAGACTCTCGGAAGGTCCCCACAGCTCGTCGAGCATACTTAACACTCTGTGGTTTTCGCAAATTTGAAAAAACTCTGAGCCAATCGAATCGGTGTTGTCGCACGAGACGATAGCAGGCCGCCATCCGGCTAGCCGTCGAGCAATTGGACAAAAGGACTCAGAAGTGACATCCCAGCATCAACCGGATCACCCCCACGTATTTTCGAAGGCAGCGGAAGACTACTTGGAACACTTCCTCCGATCGTGGAGTCGCAAACTCGCGCATTCGTATGCAGTCCGCGACTCAGCCGTCGGGCTATTGATGCTCTCGGTGGTCGCTTCAACATGCGTCGGGCAACAAGTCGTTACCAACTTTGGGCGACTGGTCGAGTACGAGCACGGGATGACGATCTACGACACCGCTGACCGTAATTCGGCGACGATCACGGAAATCGAACGTGTGCCAACGGTTTCGACTAGCCAGCAGTTTCAGTCACTGGTGTTAGATTCCACAACTGGCGCGTTGACAAACGGACAATACGAGCTCGGAAGCTTTACCGAGGGTTCAACAACGTTCGACATGAAGACCAGCAGCGCGATTTCATTTTCCGCATCGTCTGAGGGCTCTTTCGATCCGGAAACAGCTCCTGATGGCGATTGGGACTACGTTACTGGAAGGAGTCACACGACCACGACGTATTACGATTCCGTCAAACTGGTAGGACCAGCTGAACAAACAGGCGATCCTGCTACCTTCTACATGCATTGGCGAGCCAAGGGAAATAGGTTGTTCTTCGAACAAACAACGACGGAAATCAATTCGAATGTACTCGGTAGCGGTGACATTACGCTGGGCAGTTTGACCAGGCTTAACAATGGGTTCTACACGAACATGTTCTACGACGTATCCATGTCGGCCTATGTTGATCATCAGCCACTGGCACCTTACTCAGTATCAAAGCTGGAGCCGTTTCTTGCTCCAGAGCAGGGTGACACGTTGCCCCTGCGGCAGACAATTGAACTAGACGACATCGACTTGATCTACGAAGTCCCTGTGAAGATCAACGAAACATTCGTGTTACAAGTGGACTTGGCAGCATTGCTCGACATGGAGCTATTTATCACCACGACCGCCGAGCCCAGCATCTATTCGCAGATCGATCTAACGCAAACGTTCGATTCGATTGCCTTCGAAGCACGAGATCAGTTTGGCAACGTCATGCCCGGCATCGGTATTCAAAGCCAAATCGGGATCAACTATGCAGGTGCTGCAGCTGCAGTCCCCGAACCATCAGGTGCGTTGTCACTGTTGATGATTGTCACGATGTTTGCCGGAGTTAGACGCTATGCTCGATCCCCAGAGGATTAGATCGACAATCTGGATATGAGTGTCTGTCCGGCCGGAGTTTCAAGATGAGCTGGACGCTCTCGAACGACGTTCTGGATTCATGCTTGGCAACACGCTGGCGACCGAACGCCCGAAATTGCCACTTAAGATTAGAAAGTCGGCAAAGTCTGTTACGCCATTGCCGTCGA
>CAYQMZ010000486.1:5078-6281 GCA_964418725.1 uncultured Pirellulaceae bacterium | reverse complement strand
GGCTGGCTGCCTCCTTGGCGTTGTTGACAAGAATGTCCAGGTCTCCATCGCCATCCAAATCTGCGTATGCCGCGCCGGAGCTTACACGTTTCGCACTGAGGCCCCACTGCTTCCCCACGGGTTCGAATTCGAAGTTTCCTTTGTTGTGAAACGCAAAATTCTCGTCACGTTTCTGATCCGAGTTCAACCATATCTTCATGCGCTCTTCACGCGTCTTGGCTGCGTTAGACTGACCGCGTAGGTCGGTGTTCGTCCAGTCGCGGTAGACGCCGTTGGTTACGTAAAGGTCCAGCCAGCCATCTTCGTCCAGGTCGCCGAATTTGAGCGACCATGTCCAGTCGGTATTTGCCACACCGGCCATGTGCGCCATCTCCAGAAAGCGACCGGCGCCGGTGTTCACATACAACGCGTTCCGCATGTACTGGCGGGGAACGGGATGATCGAGGAACCAGTTGTTGTCGGCCATGTTTCCCATGGATGCCTTCTGCAGATAATGGCTGCTGCCAGACATGTCGGAAGCCATGAGGTCCGGCCAACCATCGTTGTTGATGTCGGCTGAGTCGCATCCCATCGAATACCAAGGCGTGTGGGGAATCGCTTCAGGGGCGACGTCCGTGAACGTTCCGTCACCGTTATTTCGATACAGTTGATCCGGGCTAAAGAAGTCATTGGCGACATAGAGGTCCGGCCAACCGTCTCGGTCATAGTCCCACCATGAGGCGGCAAGACCGAAGTAGTTGCCCGTGATGCCAGCTTCCTGTGAAACTTCGGTAAAGGTTCCGTCGCCATTGTTGCGGTACAGGTGGTCGAACTGCGCCGAGAGTATCACCTGCGTTGTGCCATCGCTACGCTGCAGAACATCGCGGTACTCTAATTCGTTACCACGAATGACTGGAGTTCCGTCGGGCGTGCGAAGCGGATCTGGCAACTTGGACGGTGGGTCGCTGCGGTTGGTTACAAGGTAGCCATCCAGGTCTCCGTCTCGATCGTAGTCGGCGAAATACATCATGATGCTTGCGCCAGCGAAATCGAGTCCCATTGGCCGACCTTGCTCTACAAACTTACCGTTGCCGTCGTTAATGAAGCACTGGTTTGGCTTTTCGTCTCGGCATACAAACAGATCGAGGTCGCTGTCGTTGTCGATATCGAGAAAGCACGCTCCTAGCCCGTCGGTGATCGTCCCGACCGTGTTGCTTGTGACGT
>CAYQMZ010000486.1:0-5068 GCA_964418725.1 uncultured Pirellulaceae bacterium | reverse complement strand
CATATTTGAAACGTACAGATCGAGATCGCCATCCGAATCGTAGTCTCCGACGCAAACACTACCGCCGGGCAGTGACTCGCGATAGATCTGCAACTCGTACCCTGGAGGCGGAGTCCAGTTGTGGGCGAAGTCGAGCCCCGTTTGTTCTGGTCCAAGCGATTCAAATCGAGGTCCGTCTAAACTTGGGCGTGGAGCCAACGGCTCAGCCGAAAGCCCTGGCGCGATTGCAGAGGGTATCGGAGTCGATGCCAAGTCTTTGGCTTGCAAATCCTGTCCAACGTCGGATTGCCCCTGAATCGGCCCGGTGTCAGCCCCTTTTTTGCAGCCAACGACTGAAAGAATGACGACCAAAGTGGCCAGCCAGAATAACGATCCACTCAAGTGATTCACCGCCACATCACTCCGAACTGTGCAACAGACTGGTTGAACAAGCGCTCCGACCCACGGGATTATCCTCAAGGAGAGGATCGATGGTGTCAAGTTTGCGGAAACTACAAGTGCGCCGGGAATTTCTGCCTTGGTCAGTCTCGGATCCGCATCAATAGGGTACGCTATTCCTTACGCGAAGCCGTTTATTGCTGGCGGCATGCACCGACGCCAGGACTGAGAATCTCGAGAATGCAATGCATTCGACTGATCAAGTTCATCAACCTGCGTACTTACTTCGAATTCCGAATGTTCTGCTCAGCACGTTTCTTCCGAGGACGAGTCGGCATCCCAGTGCTGCTGGTATGCCTATTGCTCTACGTTGCGGGTTGCAAACAAGAATCAAAACAAGCCGCCGTCGGTGACTCGGCTGCGACCACCAACACAGGCGCCGAAACACTCACGGACGCGAACCGCGAGCCATCGCCACCACCGGAAGAGCCCGCGATCCATGTGCGGCCTGGCGAGGATGTCCAAGCGGCGATGGACCGTGCGGCAGCCGGGCCTATTAAGCGAGTCGTGGTGCACGCCGGCGTGTATCGCCCAAAGCAGCCGCAGCAAGCACTTATTTGGTTCAACAAAGTGCATGATGGTTTGCAGGTAATCGCCGACGGTGACGTTACGCTCACATCTGCAAATTCCGAGGTTGCCGACAGGAACGCCAAGAGTTTTCCTTCGATTGCAAACCACGTCGTCTACTTCGGTGACGGCATCAGTTCGAAGACCAAGTTCAGCGGCTTCACAATCACCGGTGCGAACAATTTCGTCACGACGAAGGGAAAGCCGATTGAAGCGGTTCCAACTAGTGAACTGAAACGAACTAGCTATTTCTATTTCGATGGCGGCGGCATCAAAATCTACGGACGGTCGTATCCGGTACTAGAAGGTCTTCGAATCATCGACAATTACTCCAGTCCGTGTGGAGCTGGTATTTCCGTCGAGCATCGGGGCCATACCGACCAATTCGTGACGATTCGTAACTGCGTTTTTCGCAATAACCGAGTTCCGATTACCGGTGCTGCGCTTGATCTGCTCGGTCACGACAAGGGCAGTGCTGCTAGAGTCGAGAACTGTCTATTCGTCGGCAATGCATCAAATTGCTCAATGGATAGCCGAAGCCTGAAACTGGGATCGTGGATGCCGAAGGTTGGCCACGGCGCAATAACGCTCTTCAAATTCAGTAAAGCAGAATTCCGAAACTGCACGATCGTTGGCAACCGCAACGGCGTGGACGACATGAGTCCATTGACGTCGTATGAAGACTGCATTTTCTGGGATAACGGTTTGGCGGGCGGATGGGCGACTGGAAAGCGATACGAGACAGCCATTGTCAACACCGCAGGCTTTAAAGGCTGTTTTGTGGGAGGCGGCGGAACGGAGGCTCAGCGAGCGCCGTTGGATGCCAAGACCAATGTCTTGGATGCGCCCGATCCAGAATTTGACGAGCGGTATATTCCGCAGAACCCGATCTATGGCAACGCTGGATATCGCGCAAATGCAGGGCCAGCGGTAGCAGTACCGGGTCAAACGTCGCCGGTGAAAGCTAACCTTGGATCAGCCTCACAGTCCGAAAGTCCATTGGCGATTCGAGCTCTCGGCTTCGACTACAACTGGTACTTCTCGTATTCAGGTAGTGACGGGGTCTGGGGGACGGAAGATGACGTCTGTACGCGACGCCATCTGTACGTGCCGGCGGGGCGGCCAGTGGAATTGGAATTGAACAGCAAAGACTACCTGTACAGCTTCAAGCTGCCAGACCAAGCGATGAACCAGATCGCAATTCCAGGCGTTGTGCATCGGGCGTCATTTACCGAAGCAACAAGTGGCACGTATCCACTAACTGGCGATCAGTTCTGCGGATACATCCACCCCAATCTGATTGGTCGAATGATTGTCCAATCGGAAGCTCAGTTTTCGAAGTCGATCATAAAGAACAGCGTTACCCCGCCGTTTTGAGTCATGCAAAAACAACCAATCTACCTCCGCATTCGTGTCGTTGGCTATTTCCTGATCAGCGTCGCGACAATTGCAATCGCCGGCTGCAATTCAAAGCCAGCTGGTGAAACGGCTGTGAATCAAGCCACGGAGCAAGTCGCGAATTCGCCAGCTCCAGTTGCACCAGTCAGTGGTGAGCTACCGATTCTCGGCACCATCGACGAATTGAGTCTGGTTGATCAGAGTGGAAGTGGATTTGAGTTGTCGTCTTTGAACGGCAAGGTCTCTATCGTCAACTTCTTTTTTACAACGTGTACCGCTACGTGCCCCGTACAAACGCAAGAACTATCTGAACTGCAGAAGGCACTAGGCGATGTTTCTTCACTGCAACTTGTCAGTATCAGCGTAAATCCAGAGGTCGATACACCTGAAGTGCTGACCGACTATGCGAAGAACCATGGTGCTGATCCCGCGCGATGGAGCTTTCTGACGGGAACTCGCGATGGGATTTGGAATCTAAGCAAGAAACAATTCATGCTACCTGTCGGCGAGGCACCTGAAGATCAGGGGATGCCAATCTTTCACTCGCCGAAATTCATTTTGCTGGACGCAAAGCGACAGATTCGTGGCTACTACGAAAGCTCTTCCGTCGCTGAAATCGCTCAGTTGAAAGCTGGGGTGCGGAAACTTGCAGCCGAATCGGGCGGCAGCCAACTGGTATCCAACAAGAGCGGCGACAACAACGACTCGGCTGGACCAAGCGTTAGCGACTTAGTGGTTGGTTCCAGTGACGAGCCTTCTGTGGATGATTTGGAAAACGCCTTGAATCCGCAGGGATTTCAGGACCAATCACAAACTCGCAACGTCTATGTTCCGCACAAAGAGCCGGCATGGTTAGGTGTCCGTGCAGCCAGCCAAATTGCTGACAAGGGACAATTCGAAGTTTTGCATGACTTCAAATTCCGCGACACTTGCCCAGAGTCCGGCATTGAATGGAAGGCGACGATCGTCGAAGACGCGGGTAAGCAATACATCGCGGCTCACTATGACCATGGCAATGGGATTGCTGTGGCTGATGTTAATGGCGATGGGCTTTTGGATATGTATCTGACGTCGCAGTTGGGAGCGAATGCCTTGCTGCGGAATCTTGGAAACGGGAAATTCGAAAACGTGACGGCCGCGGCTGGCGTCGGACTTGCTGAACACATTGGCGTCACGGCATCGTTCGCAGACTATGACAATGACGGTGATCCTGATCTGTTTGTCACAAACGTTCGCACGGGCAACGTCCTCTTTCGAAATGAAGGGAATTGGAAGTTCACCGACGTCAGTGCCGAAGCGGGAGTGGACTACGTAGGACATTCGTCTGCGGCGGTGTTCTTTGATTTCGACAAGGATGGCCTGCTCGATTTGTTCGTCACGAATGTTGGCAAATACACGGTCGAGGAAAAGGGGCCTGGCGGCTACTACCGTTCCTTCAATCAGGCATTTTCTGGCCACCTTCGCCCCGAGTTGACTGAGACCAGCATTCTCTACAAGAACATCGACGGTACTCGATTCGAAGACGTTACGCAGTCGATGCAATTGATCGACGACAGTTGGTCCGGGGCGGCCACTCCCATCGATGCGAACGGAGACGGGTGGCTCGACCTCTACACGCTCGATATGCAGGGTCACGACGAGTACTTCGAGAATCTAAAAGGCAAGGGCTTTCAAAAGAAGAGTCGCGAGCTGTTTCCCAAGACGCCTTGGGGAGCGATGGGCGTCAAGGTTTTCGACTTTGATAACGATGGCCAAATGGAGATCTACATCACGGACATGCACTCGGACATGAGTGAATCTGTGGGTGTGGACAAAGAGAAACTGAAGGCCAACATGACATGGCCAGAATCGATGACTCGCAGCGGCGGGCAGAGCATTTGGGGCAATGCCCTCTATCGTAAGAATGCTGAGGGTAAGTACGAAGACATTTCGGATTCCGTGGGTGCAGAAAACTACTGGCCTTGGGGGCTCAGTATCGATGACTTGAACGCCGACGGGTGGCAGGATGCGTTCGTGGCATCAAGCATGAATTTGCCGCTTCGTTACGGAGTGAACTCCATTTTGCTCAATAACAAAGGCAAAAGGTTCTTGGACAGCGAATTCATCCTGGGCGCGGAGCCGCGTCGTGACGGTGTTTGCTCGACGCCTTGGTTCACATTGAACTGCGATACGGAAGAAGATCAACAGCATCGTTATGCCAAGAAGCTGGGAATCACATCTGGCCACGTAACCGTCTGGAGTGTCTTGGGGACGCGTTCGAGCGCCATCTTTGACATGGACAACGATGGTGACCTGGACATCATCACCAACGACTTCAATTCGCCGCCGATGGTTTTGAACAGCGACTTGGCTCAGCGGCATGCAATCAACTACCTGAAGGTGAAGTTAGTGGGCACGCGATCTAACAAAGATGGCTTGGGTGCGACGGTCCAAGTGACTACGTCAGCGGGAACGCAAACCAAGATCCACGACGGACAATCTGGGTATCTTTCGCAGAGCAGCAAAGAGCTCTACTTCGGGCTGGGAAAATCGACATCCGTTGACCGGGTAGCTGTCACGTGGCCGACCGGAAAGCAACAAGTCGTCGTGAAACCAAAGACCAATACATTGATTCGAGTCGAAGAACGGTAGGAACGGAAAGCGATTCAAACGGGCAACTCTGAGG
>CAYQMZ010000485.1:0-6285 GCA_964418725.1 uncultured Pirellulaceae bacterium | reverse complement strand
AAAGCTCGCCGCACTCATGACGTCCACACCGTCATCGGACGCAAACGTACCATTGCCATTGTTCAAAAAAGGCCGAATGTTGGCGGTGCCGATACCAATGTCGACGGCAAGGGTCACGATGTCTAGCAAGTTGTCGGCGTCGAGGTCGATCAATTCAACCTGTCGTGAGAATACATCGGATGCGATCAGCTGCGGAGTAAACTCGCCGGTGCCGTCATTCTCTAACCATTGCAGTTTCGAATTCGTGAAAGTGTCTGCATCAACGGAAACCAAGACGAGGTCGAGGTCGCCGTCCGAATCCATGTCGCCGATTCTGAATCCAAGACTGTCACCAAGTCCCTCGTTGATCGGCGTCTGCAATTCACCATTGCCCAACCCGTCGTTTAGCCAAACGTGGATCCCATCGGCAACGAAAACGAGATCAAGTTTGAGATCGCCATCAATATCCGCTACTTCGAAGTTTGGGTTGGGCGGGTTGTTGACCTCATTCTCAACGAATGATCCGTCGCCCTGATTCAGGTAGATACGTACACTGGGAGTGGTAAAGTCGATTTCGCTAACGGCCCCCACGACAAGATCTTGTCGCCCATCTGCGTTCATATCCGCGGCGTCAAGTACGAATGCGAATTCTCCGGTCACGGGCCATTGATTCGTACGTTCAAATTGCCCACTCCCATCGTTCGTCCAAATCTCTATCTGACGCGCGTCGGTGGTGAGCAGATCCATGTCGCCGTCGTTGTCGATGTCTGCGGTCTCGAATTGACTTCCTCCGATCGAGACTTCTACCGGAACGAATTCGCCATCGCCTTGATTGCGAACAATTTCGATGGTCTGTGATGCGAAGTCACCGTTGGAGGCGATGCGATCTAAGTCTCCGTCTTGGTCAATGTCGACAAACCTGACCAGCGGTCGGAATCCGGTTTCGTCGTCGACGGGCAGCATACTGAAGATGCCCTTGCCGGCAGTCGTCGCGGTCGTCAAATTCCAAGTCGCTGAGTCCGTGGCGTTTCCGGCCGCGTCGAGTAGCGATCCGGTCAAAGAGATCTGAAGGCGCTCACCCGGAATCAGATCGTCCGGCAGCGTCACTGTCATGGTGGCCTCGTTGATGGCAACGTCCGAGATCCCTAAGGCTCCTCGAAGGTCGGAGATCAACTGCAATGACTCCTCCGTAAACGAGTTCGCGTCGACATCCGCATCGAATGTGACGGCCAAACTTGCGCCGGGTTCGACAATGGAATTCGCGGGCGGCTCCAAGCTCGCCACGGCAGTCAGCAGATTACGATCTTCGAGTCCCTCAACAGTCACCCTATGATTGGACCGAACGCCGCGACGTCTCTTCCGTACTAAAAGGCCGGTTGTCAACGCAAGCATGGAAAGTAACCCTGCGTCAGGTTCCGGGATTGGCACTGACATGAGTTCGGCGTCTGTTGAAAAGCTGAGCGTGCCGCCCCACTTTCGTTCGGCATAGAACAGGTCGATTGGGTAGGTGACTCCCGGCGTGAGATCGAGATTGTCGAACCGAACGGATCGGTTCAGCACATCATGCATTCCGCCTAAGTCGATAGCCAACTGATTGTTGACGAATAGCCATGAATCATCGTCGGACGTTAGTGAAAACAGTTCGCCACCTCGATAGGTGAAGTACGCTCGCGTCTGAAGTGTGAAGTGATTGTTGTTGCTCTCTTCTTCATTGCCGAACAACATGTCATTGATCGGATTGAATCGGTCTACGTTCGGGTTGAAGGCAAGTCTACCCCGTCGTGTCCGTTCGAGTTCCATTGGGAATTCAAGCGACAGGTTTGTGCCCGGTACGTCGTGAAACCAGTCGTGGAAAAACTCCGCGGAACTGACATCCAGAAATGGCAAACCTGCCTCATTGAAAACAGGTGTACCATCCGAGCCAAGTGCGGGAAGAACTCGTTCGGGTGAAGAAGCAAATACGTCCACGCCTCCGGTTGGCAGGTCCATGTCGGGATGGCTCGTTCGGAAGTCTCGGATGATCGCACTTAGGACGACTGGCTCAGCTTCATCCTGAGCCAGAGCGGGTGAGATGAAGAAAGAAAACAGAGACAAACAGCCAACGATTCCACGTAACGCTTTGATTCTATTTCGCATGGTGCCTTGGTGGTTGAGGGACCTCTTCGCGCAGGAGCGTCAATGCTCAGTTCGACCATTCGAGTCGAAATTGCAAAGAGGGGAGTGTTGATCGAAAAGCAGTCAGAGACGGGATCTCGACCGACAAGAAAGTCAACCGAGCAAATTGCCTAAAAGTCCATCCAGAGGAACGGAAGGATGGGGGACTTCGATCTAATCATTAGCAAGCGTGAAGCAGCGTTGAAATAAGTTGTGCGAGTTAGCAGATAAGAGCAATTCGCTAACGGCGTGCATAATATTGACATTCTGTCGTGAGTTTTCAATCATAAGTTGCTCACTTTCAGAAAACCATGTGCAAGACGGATACAGCTGGCTGCCGCGAAGGTTTGCTGAGAGCAATTTCAGCTGTGGGTGAGGCAAAAGTCGCCCCAATTCTTGCTGCCCAATCGCTGCTGTTGAATCAGCCGCTCCATCACGCATGCCGTGTCGTGAAGCCAGTCAATTCGCGTATGAGACGCGTGTCGGCTATCGATCCCACTTGATGTTGCGTCGCTCGCGTTGCCACTGACGCGGATGAAGCAGTTGCCAGAGCTTCCTCTTGAGGTACCACCAGGAAAGTCGAAGCGAGCCCCTGCCGGTTCGTTTTGCTTCGACTAACGCCAGCAAGCGAGCCGTTGCCTCGCTGGGCGCAATTCGCAGACAGGTTTGGAAATGCTCTTCGGCCTGATCGAAATCACCAGCGTCCAGGCAAAACGTCCCCAGGCTTAGGTGTGCGACTTGGTTTTCCGGGAAATGCTGCAACAAGGAATTACTGAGCCGGCGGATCAGGTCTGGATTCCCGTCTCTTCGCGCGAGTAGTAATTCCGTGACCAACAACTCTTCATTTACCGGGAACAAGCTCAAGGCATGACTAGTGGCTGCCTTGGCTTCGTTGAACATTTCGGCCTTGTAGTAAATTCGACAGAGCTGCGAGTGCAGTCGCGGAGAATTGGGGAGCTCATCCAGTAAGTCACGAAAGCCTCTGACGGCTTGATCAATGTCCCCATCGCGATAATGGCACATGGCGAGCCCCGTTCTCGACAGAGGCTCGGACGGATCCACTTGTAACGCCGTTAGAAACAACTGCCGAGCCTGCTCGACCTGGTCGTGCCGCAAACGCACACATCCCTTCGTCGCCCAAGCAAATGCCGTATCAGGGTTGGAAGCCAGCGCCTCGTCACTGAAAGAATCGAGGTGATCCCACATAGACCTGTCCAGTAAGATCGCAAGCTTCTGCTCGGCAGCGTCCATGGGTGAGTTGGCCTTCACGAATTCGACAGGGGGAACCTCTATTGTAGTTGCGCAGACGTTCGGCGAAAAAGTTTTCGCGAGTATGCCAATGCGATCAAATACTGGAACTGATTTAGTGAACGGGCAGTCTCTCCAATAGTGATTGCAACGCGCCGTCTATCGAATTGCCCGCGGTATCCACAACAATTCGGTCGGATGACCAAGCGTGGTAGTCACGGTTCAGCACATCGTGCCAGGTCGGAAGCTTCAGTCCGGTAATGTTCGTTGTGCGGTTTTCAATGCGACGTCGATGCTCCTCGGTGTCAGAGCAGATCACTTCGATATTAACGAACTCGGCCATGTTCTCGGTGGCGACCTGCTCCCACTCACGCCGCGTTAGTTCCCATGGATTGCATGAATCAGCGACAACATTCGTTCCAAGCCGAAGATTGTCAGCCGCTACTCGGTAACTTAGTCGATAGCCTTCCCCTTCAACTCTGTAGTTGCATAGATCGCGAATGCCCTGTTCGACGGTGTCGATCCGCAGATGCATCGCTCGTTTCTCTTGAGCCAATCGTTGCGAGAGCGTCGTTTTGCCACTGCCTGGTAGGCCAGCAAAAATGTAGAGCGTTGTCATTAGATCTGTGACTGATTGCATCAGTCCTTTTTCGTAGCTTGATAGGCAGCCGATTCGGGCTTGCGCTGAAAAACCAAAATGCGACCGTCTCCGACCGCAACAACGACTACGCGACCATCCGGCGTCGTACACAATGCCTGGATTACAGGTTCGTTTGACGCAGGCTTCAGGTCCAGCGAACTGTCACTTAGGCGGTGTATTGCGTCATTTGCGTAGAAAACGTATTCCGTTGGATAACTAGCAGTCACGCAGGTGATCAGTTCATCGTCGGAGACCAAAGTCTTCTGCTCCGCGGTTTCTAGGTTCCAACGGACCAGTTTGCTATTTGATGTTTGCGCGACGATCATCGTTGGGTTGACTTCGGCCAACTCCAGAAAAGTACCGTCAGGTGATTCTGGCGTTGCTGGTTGAAGAATACGAAATCTGTGATCGCCTTGGCTGTTCGCCAACATTAGACATCCAGATTCGTCAGCGACAATTGCTCCACCACGCGTTAGGGGCAGGACCGCTTGCAAACTGCCCAGCGAATTAGGCAGCTTGATCTTCTTGCGTTTCGAGTCTGTTTCCAGATTCTGTACGACCAAGTAATTTCGCGGCTTACCCGGTTGAACGAAAGCCAGCCACCGTTGATCAGCCGAGACACCCACCGGGCCGGAATTTGGGATAGCATTCTGCTGCCCCGTGCTTAGTGCGTCGATTCGTATTTCATTCTTGGTGACGCGCACAACACAGTTTCCGGGGTCGGAAAGAAATAGGCGTTCGACCGGTTCATTCAGACTGGGTAGCGATTGGAGTATTCGCCGCGTCGCCAGATCAAGTATGACGACTCGACCTGTACTGGGACTGATCGCCATCCTTCGGCCGTCTGTGCCGATAGCCACTTGCTGCCAGTTTTCGTCAGGGTGTGTCGGCCCGATCGTAAGTTGGCCTGATCGAATGTCATGGATCAAGATGGCTCCACCAACCGTGGCGAGAGCGATGCGATTGTTTTCGATGTCAACAGCCACCGTCCGGATGAGTCGGGAGCCGACTGGGAACAGGAAGGAATCGTCGCCCGAAATTAGGCGAACCTTGCGGTCTCGGTCGCTCCCCTGTCGTTCAGCCCGCCACCGCGAATCGGCGTCATGTCTGATCGTGTTCGGGGCCGGCCGATACTCTGTAACCGTTTCGTCGGTTCTCAAATCCAATAGAACGGCTGACGATTTCCCGCTTGCCGCGACTCGTCTGCGCTGGTTCGAAAAAACTAGGAACCGCGCATTGTCAGCCGGGCCAAGATCAATGGCCTGTGCCCCCGATTGTGTTGACCACTTCCATACTCGTTGATTACTGTCGCGATCCTGCACGACGCCAACGATGTCTTGGTCATTTGCCCATGCGAGTAATTTGATCCATCCGGAACACTGGATCATGCGAATGTTCGAAGGATCGTCGACTTCAACAATTCGCAAGCGACGATCAGCCCCACCACAGACTACCTTCGAGCCGTCGGGGCTGAATTTCGCGTCTGTGACTTCACCGTTCGCACGACACAGCACGGTACTTTTCCACGTACGCAAGTCCGTCAGTAAAACCAGACCGGACAGATCGCTGGAAACAAGTTTGGTGCCGGAAGGATCAACTGAAATGGCAGAGATATGGTTCCGATGCACGTCGATGTTTCGCAGACGTTGACCGTTTTCGACGCGGTGAACAGCGATCCGGCAGTCCAGACCGCCGCTGACGATGGCTGAACCACCGAGAGCAAACTCCAGGCAACTGATAGGACGCGAGTGGCGCAAACGGTCAGAACCGATCGTCCAGATTGGCTCGCTCTCCTTGGTCGTCGCGTCAAAGAGGACACTGCGGGCTGTCACCGGAGGCAGCTGGGAGACCATTTCCTTGGCGAACTTAGTCTCCCGAACGGTCGACATGTTGCTTCCGCGTGCTGCCGCCAAGAGATCGAATAGCTCGTCTCGGATCACGTCTCACTCGTCAGCGTTCAAAGAGTCATCGCTGTCATGCTGGCGAATGATACTCGACTGCAGTTTGTCCATCTGCTGCCGTAATGTGGTTTCAACAGTCGGTTTCCACGGGATCGCGTCAAAACTCTCTCGTCCGAACGCTTTCGGATAGTCACCGAGCGAGTGGTCTTCATAGCCAGTGGCCACAAGTCGCAAGTGATGACGGAACCAAGGAAGCCGAATCGTGGAGCCCGATCGGACCGATGCAACAGTCTGACCGTCGTTAACCACCAGAGTCGCTTCCCCAGGCCCCCTATTACACGCCAACAGAATTTCTGGACGACC
>CAYQMZ010000484.1:2978-6295 GCA_964418725.1 uncultured Pirellulaceae bacterium | reverse complement strand
CACGCTGACGTTGGCGGCGTGGCGTATACGAACTCGTGGATCATTCCGGACCAAACGCCGGTTTGGGTTTTCTACAATTTGCTACCACCGAATGCGAAGGGAATTGCTGAAGCGGCAACCCATGAGTTCGGTCATTCATTCGGCTTAGTGCATCACGGCGTTGGCGATAACGAGTACTACGAAGGACACGGTGACGGTGAAACAAGTTGGGCGCCGATCATGGGTACTGGCTACACCAGCAATGTGACACAATGGAGCAAAGGTGAATACGACGACGCAAACCGGGAGCAGGACGATTTCTCGCTGATCACCGAGTCTGTCAACCGAATTCAATTTCGTGAAGACGACATCTGGGAAGGCAGTGATTTCGCCCAGCCAATCGCAATCGAAGACGGTGTCGCGTCTGCGACCGGAGAAATCGCCGAGGAGTGGGACTACGACACGTTTTCACTGGCACACCCAGGCGGACCGCTCAATCTTCATGTAGCTCCTGCTGCAATTGGCCCAAACTTGGACGTCGTTGTAACCCTGTTCGATAGCGCCGAAGACGAGATCGCCCGGTTCGATCCGGTACACGACGTCGACGTTTGGATTCGAACAGAACTACCTGCAGGTACCTACTACCTGGACGTCGAAGGTGGTCGATTTCTTCCCGACGAGGGACAAGGCTATTCAGATTACGGTAGCGTTGGAGCCTACTCCATCTCCGGCTTTGTCGGAGTTCCGCCGCTTACAGTCCTGGCGGGCGGAGAATACGGCTGGCAGGAAGGTGGCCAGTATCGGATCGAGCAAGGCGAGGACGTGTCATTTGATGCAGGTCTAACGTTTGGACCAAGCGACACGATCGAGTTCGAATGGGATTTGGATGGCGATGGCATCTATGACGACGCAGTTGGTGCAAGTCCGACAGTGACGTGGGACCAGCTGTCGACGACCAACCCGGACCTGAAGGCCGGTCGAAACGCAGTGTTCGTGCGGGCTTCGGATGATCTGGGAAACGTGTCAGTTGGAGAAGCAACTTTATACGTCAGGAATCTTCGGCCAACGATCGAGGAAGTGCCTGCGCAAGAAGTTCCCATGAAGACGCGATCCCGCTTTGAGGTCACCGCCAGTGATTTCGGCGATGACGTTCTGACATATGAATGGAAGGTCTACTCGATTGGGATTCTCGGAACAGAAGAACAAATCGAATCGGTCGACACGGCAGAGAATGCCTTCTTTAACTATGTGTTCGCGGAGCCGGGCGAATATGAGGTTCGGGTGCGTGTCACGGATGAGGACGGCGGATCGCAAGTCGAAACAATCCCGGTCACGGTGCTGGACAGCATGCCTCTACCTGAGATCCTGGAGTCTTCACTGTCTGACGGCGACACTGCAGCTTCGTTCTCTGGTTTCACGCTCAGTCTGAATCAAGATGTGTCCGCTGACCTAAGCGAATCCAACTTGGTGATCTTCGATTCAGAGACGAACTTCCCAGTCTCGCTGACCGACACGAATGTAGAGTGGGATTCTGACGAATTCACAGTTGAATTCTCGTTCGCGCCGCTGGAGTCTGGTGAATACACGGTGACGGTTGATGGCCTTCAGGCGGAAGGTCAGTTCCTCGACGGTAACGGTGATGGGATTCCTGGTGATCGATGGGTGGCTAGGGTGACCGTCCTGGCGACGGCGACTGGTGACGTCAACCTGGATGGTGCTGTGGATTTCGCGGACTTTCTGATTCTGTCGCAGAACTTTGGGAAGGCTGAAGACGCGAGCTTCGCGGAAGGCGATCTGGATGGTGACGGTCGAATCAATTTCGCTGACTTTTTGCTTCTGGCTGACCGTTTCGGAACCTAACGGAATCGATCGCCAGCTGGCCGCCCGGGAACCAGTGAACGACTGATCAGGTTGCTTGGCACGGAGCACCGTTGCGTGACTCCGCGAGGCCTGATAGCCCGCTTGCGGGAGGCGCGTCTGAAGCGATTTCTCTTCAAAGTGGCATCGGTTTCTGTTAACATTTTGATTCAGCAAACCCACCGGCTGCCGCCAAGCAGTCGCACTTGCCCCACCTCAAATCCTAATGCGGGAGAAACGCGATGCGAAAGATCGTCGTCGTTTTGTCATTGCTCCTAGCCGCCACGTCAGCCTTGATCGGGGATGTGACCGAGGCACCTGGACTGGGAGATCCCGGTCAACTGTCGGCGTTGAAGATCGACGCAATGCGCAATGAAGAAGGCGTGTGCGTGTTGGCGGGCAGAGACGCTCGCGCGCAACTCTTGGTGACCGGACTGTTCGATTCAGGGCAGCAACGTGATTTCTCTCGGCAGGTCAGCTATGAAGCCACTCCGGCTGACATTGTTCAGGTGGAATCCGGCGGTTATGTCTCACCGATCAACGAAGGTGAGGCGGTCGTAACAGTCCGGACATCCGATGGGCATTCGCAACAGATAGAAATTCGTGTCACGAATCTGATCAAAGATGTCCCGGTCAACTTCCCGAACCAAGTCGTTCCCGTGTTTACCAAGTACGGCTGCAACGGTGGTGGCTGTCACGGGAAGTCGGGCGGACAGAACGGCTTCCGGCTTTCATTGCTTGGCTTCGTACCTGAAGAAGACTATGTGTACCTGACTAAAGAGACTCGTGGTCGCCGAATATTTCCTGCTGCCCCAGATCGCAGCTTGTTACTCCAGAAAGCGATTGGGTCGGTTCCGCACGGCGGTGGTGCACGGATAGAGAAGGACTCGTTGCCCTACCAAATCATGCGTCGTTGGATTGAACAGGGAATGCCCTACGGTTCCGATGACGATCCCGTTATCGATCGGATCGAAGTCCTCCCGCGTGAGCGTTTGATGCCACGCGATGGTCAACAGCAGCTTGTCGTATTGGCTCACTACTCCGACGGAAGTGCCCGCGACGTGACTCGAATGACGCAGTTCGAGTCGAACGACACGGATTTGGGCGAAGTCAGTGACACTGGTCTCGTGTCGACCGCCAAAGCGACCGGCAGTGTCGCAATTATGACGCGGTTTCAGTCGCAGGTTGATGTTTTTAGGGCCACTGTCCCACTAGGGCTTGATGTTGACGAGCTGCCGCCCGCAAAGAACTTCGTGGACGAATTGGTATTCGGAAAGCTGCGAAAGCTGGGGTTGCCAGCTTCCGATATCGCGGATGACGCTACGTATCTTCGTCGAGTTACGATTGATATCGCGGGACGGCTGCCAACCAAAGCTGAGACACTTTCATTCCTGGACGACGATAGTGCAAGCAAACGCGATGATCTGGTCGACCGACTAATTGGCAGCGAAGACTACGCTGACTACTTCGCAGGTAAGTGG
>CAYQMZ010000484.1:0-2961 GCA_964418725.1 uncultured Pirellulaceae bacterium | reverse complement strand
TGCGAAATAAGCGATCCGACAAGAACGTGCGGGTCACGACGTACGGATTCCATGATTGGATTCGCGAAAGCTTGTACGAGAACAAACCGTACGACCAATTTGCTGGCGAGATCCTTGGTGCGTCCGGCATGATCCGGCGAAACCCACCAGTTGCATGGTTTCACGAAGTGAAGGATCAGTCCAGCCAAGTCGAAGACACGGCTCAGCTATTCTTGGGGCTGCGAATTCAGTGTGCCAGGTGCCATCACCATCCTTTCGAGAAATGGAGCCAAGACGACTACTACGGTATGGCCGCCTTCTTTTCTCAGATTGGTCGCAAACGGTCGGACGTGAAAGGTAAGGATCATATCTTCCACAAGCCGGGAGTTGCTCAAGCGACAAACCCTGCAAGTGGCCAAGCGCTGAAGCCAACTCCTCTGGGCGCCCTGCCGGTTTCACTTACAGCGGAGACTGACCCACGCGAGTCATTGGTGCAGTGGCTTTCCGACGCGGAGAATCCGTTCTTTGCGAAAGCTCTGGTCAACCGATATTGGAAGCACTTCTTTGGACGCGGTTTGGTGGATCCCGAAGACGACATGCGGGTAACCAATCCAGCGTGCAATCCGAAGTTACTGGATGCATTGGCGGATCACTTCGTCGATTCTGGTTTCAACCTCAAGTCGTTGGTGCGAACCATCTGCACATCGCAGACTTATGGCCTCAGCGCGATTCCAAATTCATTTAACGAAAAGGACAAGCAGAACTTCTCGCGGTTCTACCCTCGTCGCCTAAATGCCGAAGTCCTGCTGGACTCGATTGATCGGTTGACAGAGATGCCAACCAAATTTGGTGGCATCGCGAATGGCACGCGGGCTGTTCAATTGCCCGACAACGCTTTCGATTCATACTTCTTGACGGTGTTCGGACGCCCGAATTCGGCCAGCGCCTGCGAATGTGAACGGTCTTCCGACGTCAATCTTGCCCAGTGTTTACACTTGTTGAATTCAGACGAAGTCCAGACAAAAGTCAGTGGTAAGCGAGCCGAGCAATTGGCGAAAGACCAACGAGAATTGCGGGAACGGATCTCGGACCTCTACTTGATCGCTTTTTCACGACAGCCGACAGATGACGAAATGGCTGTTGCGACAAAGTACGTCGGCGACCGTGCTGATAAGCCAAAGCAGGCGTTCGAGGATATCCTCTGGGCGCTCATGAATACAAAAGAGTTTGTGTTTAATCACTAACGCCGTGGTCGCTGACGTGATTTGCACGCCGATCACATTGGCTGTAGGTGTATATCCGCCGCTGACAGCCAGATGAAGCTTCGTCTTGGAGTTTCGCATGATTCCCGCCTGATGAGCCCGCCTTGTAAAAGACTAACTGAACATGCGACGAACGACCGCCATCTGCGCTGCTTGGATTCTGTTGTGCTGCACGTTTGCTGTGGCGCAGCGTCCGCAAATTCGGCTTGATCGAGTGTTCCCGCTGGGTGCTGCTGCGGGGTCTGACGTACGTGTCACAATTGCTGGCGAGCTTACGGAAGCAGCCACTGGTCTGGTCTTTTCGGATCCAGGAATCGACGCAACACAACAGATCGATGTTGCGACGGACTACGCAACAGCGCACAGAAAGCCGCGTGTCTTTGACGTGCGAGTCGGACCAGACGTCCCCGACGGAAGGTATGAAGTGCGTGCAGTCGGGCCAATCGGAATCAGCGGGCCGCGAACATTCGTTGTCAGTCGGCTGAATGAATTGGTTTTCGAGCCAGGAAAGAACTCGCGTACGCAACCGCAGTCTATCGCTGTGGGAGATGTGGTCAACGCAACTGCTCGCGCTGAACAGCGGGACTACTTTCGATTCGCGGCTCGCAAGGGACAGTCGATTTTGCTGCAAATCTGGGCGGAGCGAATAGACTCGAAGTTTGATGGTGAGATGGCGGTCTACGGTCCGGATGGGATACGAGTAGCTCGGGTGCGCCAATCGTTATCGAAGGATCCGATTTGTGGTTTCGAGGCCCCAGCAGACGGCGAATACCTTGTCGAAGCTTGGGACGCCACCTACCGCGGTGGAAACGACTACTTCTATCGGCTCGAAGTGAGCGAGCGGACCCACGTCGAGGCGATTCATCCAGCCGTCGCCGAAGCAGACGTCTCGACGGAGTTCACTATCTATGGGTTCAATATTCCCGGTGGCGTTGCTGTGTCGGGAGCCGCCGGCAATCTACAGCAGCGTACGGTTTCGTTCGCACCGAAATTTGGTGCGGCTCCATTTGGGAGTGCTCTTGCGACCGGGAATCCCGCTGCGGCGCATGTCGACGGAGGCACGGTGGCTCTGCCAGTGCCACTTTCGACCAGCCAGGTCTTCATGGCTCAGTCAGCGATCCCCGTCACTCTCGAAGAGTCTAACGACACAATCGAGAACGCGCAGTCGATAGTCGCACCGGCTGAAGTCGCGGGGCAGTTCTATCCGCGACGCGACGTTGATTTCTATCGCTTTGAAGCAAAGAAAGGCCAGGCGTTTCAGATTTGTGTTACGGCCAATCAGTTTGGCTTGCCTGCTGACCCAGTCTTGAGGGTTGGTAAGTTGTCTCAAGACGCAAACGGCAAAGTGAGCGTATCCAAACCGATGGTTGCGGATGACATTGAGGCGTCGCCTGGTGGTCGAGACTCGAAGCGGCTCTTTACAGGAAGTGTCGACGGCAAGCTTCGGTTTAGAGCGGCGGAAGACGGTACGTATGTCGTTTGGGTGTCGGATCAATACAACGTATCGAATGACGATCCAAGGCTTACGTATCGACTGTCAATTGCGAAGGAGGTGGGCGACTTCACGTTGGTGGCATTGGCGGAACCGGAACGGCACGGAGACGAGAAGATCATTAGGCCCAACGGTGTTTCTGTTAGACCGGGCGGGGTAGGTTTGGTTCGCGTTCGTTTGCTTCCGAGGCACGGCTTCTCCGGACCCGTTACGGTTTCGGCCAAGAAC
>CAYQMZ010000483.1:385-6297 GCA_964418725.1 uncultured Pirellulaceae bacterium | reverse complement strand
ACGACGGACGACCCCGTGCCAACAGTAACCGGAACGCGAGTTGGAACGATCGACGAACGAGGAACCTATCGCGTCAACACAGACAATGACCTGTTCGGTCTTCAGTTCGGTGGCGACGTCGTTGCGAAGCGAACTGACTGGGCGTTCGGTGTGAACGGTAAAGTCGGCGGCTTGATTAACTTCGCCGACCGGAACTCAAGCTTGGTTCAACGCACCGAAGTCGTAGCGGACCGACCGATCACGAACAATCCAGAAGAGGACGCTGTCTTCGAGTCGTCGACTCTGACGGAGACACTGGACGATGAAACACTCACCTTTCTGGGTGAACTGAATATCTACATGGCCTACTACTTACGGCCCAACTCGTCGATTAAGGTTGGCTACAACGTTCTCTACATGAACGGCATGGCCGCCGCACTCGACAACTCTGGCCTCGAAGGTGGTATCTTCCCGAAATTCGAGGTCACCGGCGACGCCTTCTACCACGGCATGAACGTGGGCTTCGAGACGTCTTGGTAGTCAAACTGGTAGCCCTGGTAAGCTCGAGCGACTGCCGGAAATCCGACATTTTCGGCAAAATCGCCGTATTTTGGCTGTGACTACTGCCTGCGTCGAATCTCGACGATAGCACAGACACATGGACGGAATGCCGGTGCTCCGGTATGTTTTTTAGGCTTGAAGGAGTCAATTCCACGATCAAGCGAGATGGGCGACTGCTCATCAAACGTGCACCATGCAGAAGCCATTCTTTGCCCGTTACGCTCTGCTGGTCTTAGTGGTCGTATTCTTCCTGACTCCGCTCTCCATGCGTGGATCGCGATACGCGGTTCAGCGGATGAAGAATGACGTCAAAGACTGGCTGCCTTCGAAGTTCCCAGAGACGGCGCAGCTCGATTGGTTCCGAAAGCGTTTCCTGGGCGAGCAGTTCGTCATCATCAGTTGGGACGGCTGTCGCGGCACGGCAGATGACCAGAAGTTCATGGACTTCGTGGACAATCTTTTTCCAGAAGCTCCACCGTCGCATCGGATCCCTCCTCACCGCCAAGAGGATTATCTCAACGACGACATTAAGCCACCGGTTTACGTCCGGAGCTATACGCCGGCGAATGCCGACCAGGACGAGAACTTCATCGGCAACAAGCTAGAACTTCGTGCTGGTGAAGACTTGCACTTCAACTGGGGCGGCGAACAAGAAAAATGGATTCGGGCCGGCAAAGATAACTGGGTCTACATAACGCCCAAGGGAAAACTCTGGCAGTGGACGGGCAATCAAACGTGGCCCGCTCAAATGTGGCGTGCCATCGAACGATCCGTTTGGGGACCGCAGCCCTTAGAAGGCGAGTTCATTACCGAATTCAACCTGGTCGACGGCCCCTGGTACTACAAAGATCCAAGCCGCCTAAATGCGAGACTGTTTAAAAGCATCTATTCCGGGCCTTCCGTCCTAAGTCAGCTGACGAACCCTGACGGCAAAACCAGCATGACTAGTGAGGAAGCTCACGAGCGACTGCGGGGTGTATTTTTCGGTGCCGACGATGAACAAACCTGTATCGTCGTAAACCTGACCGAAGCTGGAAAAAGCAATCCAAGAGCACTCGTTGGCCGTGGTCTGATGGGACGCCAGCGAGGAGCGTTGTTGGATGTTGCCGAAAAGGCTGGCATTCAACCTCCAAAGCCTCCGCCCGCGTTGCCAGGTGTCATTGCCGAATTCATGGGCGTAGAGCCGGAAGTTGATGAACGTCCGATGCTGCGACTAGGGGGACCTCCGGTCGACAACGCAGCAATCGATGAAGAAGGTCAAATTACCCTCGCTCGGCTGCTAGGGCTTTCTCTAGCCGTTGGGCTGGGACTTTCGTGGATCTGTTTCCGCAGCGTCAACATCACACTGATGGTGTTCCTGGTCGGCGGACTCAGCGCAGTCACCAGCGTAGGCATCGTCTACTGGACCGGCAGTCAGTTGGATGCCGTCCTCATGTCCATGCCGTCCTTGGTTTACGTGCTTGGGATCTCTGGGGCGGTCCACGTAGTCAACTACTATCGTGAATCCGTTGCCGAGACCGGTTTGGAAACCGCTCCCGACCGTTCCGTAAAACTTGGCTTATGGCCATGTACGATGGCAGCAATCACGACGTCACTTGGTTTGATTTCGCTTGCGACCAGCGACATCATTCCTATTAAGAAGTTTGGCACGTATGCGGCCGTTGGCGTCGTCGCCACTCTGGCGTTGTTGTTCACTTTCCTGCCTGCAGCGCTGGAACTGTTCCCACCGCGGCGTTATCTGCGACGCTCGAGTAAGAGCAGCGGAGACTCTGATGACTCGCAACCCGGCTCACCAGATTCATTCATCGAGCGCATCCTGGATAACTTCTGGCAGGGCGTCGCCAAACTAGTGATTCGCCACTACGGAATCGTTGCCATGGCGTGCATGATCATGCTGGGCGTTGGCGTGTACGGAGTGACGAAAGTTGATACGGACGTGCAGCTTTTGAAGCTGTTCGATCCGAAGGCGAAAATCATTGAGGACTACCAATGGCTTGAGGCAAACCTCGGCAAGCTGGTCCCGATGGAAATTGTCGTCCGCGTCTCGCCGGATTTGTTCGATCCGTCGCTTGTAGATGAGGGTTTGGAAGAAGCCGTTGCTAACGCGCAGGATGGCAAACAACCGGCCGCCAAGAAACCGGTCGGCATGGACTTCCATGAACGTATGCAAATCTCGAACGATGTTGCCGTCGCGATCGATCAGGTGTTCGGCGGCAAGGGGCTGAAGCAACTTAGCCAGCCGATGCATGCGTCGACGTTCGTTCGTGAGGCCCCCCAATCGGGCTTCACAACACTCGCTCGCGCCGGCGCGAAAGTCTACAAACGCGAACTGGAAGAAAACAAAGACGGCTTTGTCGAAGCTGGCTTCCTGCGCGACGATCCCGAAGACGACCACGAACTGTGGCGCATCAGCTTGCGTCTAGCTGCACTCGACAACATCGACTTTGGTGATTTCGTACTGCGAGTAAAACGCGTCGTCGAGCCAATCATGTTGGCCTACGAGTATCGAGAGAGCATTCTGCAGCGGCTGACGCCAATCGATACGGAAGAAAAACCAAAAGTCTATTTCGTCGGTTATCAGCCCAACCCAGTTGGTGAAGAAGACGACGCTTCACAGCCTGCCGTGGACCAGACGACGCTTTTCGTTGCTCAACTGTTGAAGCTTTTGAAGACAGAAGGTATCCAGCCTGGCAGTAACATCACGGAAGAAAAGCATCTGGAGCAAGTAAGGCCAAACGACACGATCATCGTGCTGGCTGACGTACCTGCAGTCTCGATGCAAGCGTTGGACTCTACGTTCGCTCTTCGATTCGATGCACGCAGTATCGAATTCGACCCTACGTCAACTTCCGATCGAACAGCTTGGCAACGCAACCAAAAGGTTTCGGCTGTCTACACAGGCCTTGTGCCAATCGTGTACAAGGCTCAACGCGAGTTACTGAAGAGTCTCATCGAGAGCACCGGCTTGGCATTCCTCATGATTGCCGTGGTGATGATTCTCTTACTTCGCAGTCCCCGTGCTGGCCTGCTTTCCATGTTCCCCAACGTCTTTCCTGTTGTCGCCATCTTTGGCCTGATGGGATTGATGGGTACCAAGGTCGACATCGGCAGCATGATGACCGCCAGTGTGGCGATGGGCGTCGCCGTCGATGATACGATCCACTTCCTTTCATGGTTTCGAAAAGGATTGGACGAGGGCAATAGTCGCAAACAAGCAATCCTGCTGGCCTACCGGCGTGTCGCGACGGCGATGACGCAAACCACCGCGATCGGTGGCATTGGGCTTTCGATCTTTGCCTTCAGTACGTTCACGCCAACGCAGCGATTCGGAACACTGATGTTGGCGTTGCTGGCGGCCGCCTTGATCGGCGACTTGCTGTTCTTACCAGCGTTGCTCGCCAGCTCGCTCGGAAAAGTGTTCGACCCTAAGACGACTCGCCCACCCGGCCCCAAGCCTCATTTGGAGGGAATGGGCGAGCGACCAAACACGCCCAATTCGCAGATGCCAGGCCGAGAGATCGAGAACTTGCCGCAGTCGATGCGACACGACGACCCTCACGTCTAGCCGGGCTTCAGCTGCCTGACTGAACCTGGTCCGCCCATGAACGCGTTGCCGAAGACAGGCCCGGCAGCCACGGCCGGACCTGTGAAATCGCGACTAATTGGCAAAGCCTTCAAGCCTAACGGACAATGGATCGCAGCGTATTGATAACGCGTCCGTTGCCAATCAGTCGACCACCATCCCCAATACGTGGCCGACGAGGGATTGGTGTTTGGCCGCGAATGATTTGCTGATTTTGGGAACCGGGAACGGCCACTCGTCCATTAGCTGGCGAGTTTCCAGCAACCGGTTCGGGGCGTGGAGGAGGAATCTCTGCATTCGGACCACGCGTAGACGACTGCGTGGCGGCCGATCGAACCTGCTTGCCGGCGGTTGGCGAAAGCCGCAGCATGTTAGGCTGCGGTGCGCGACCAGCGTTTACTGATTGGGCGACAGGTCGACGCACCATCGTTGGTTGTGGAATCGCCTTCACCGACGTCACACCTTGATTCGCTGCCGCAAGGCTTGCGGCTGGCATATCAATTCGAAAGATTCGCTGCTGCAAACCCCGTTGCACGTTCAGGTACATCACACTGCCATTCGCACCCGTGATGGCCGTTCGCAGATTCTCGGTATTCGTAATCCGTTGCGGGCCTATCGACCGAATCCGATCACCGCTCATGATGCCCGCTTTGGCCGCTGGACTATCGACGATAACGCCGCGGACAATTGGAGCGTTATTTTTTAAGTCGTCTGCAGCCAAAATGCCCAACGCAAACGTTGCGTCATCCACCGACAGGGTACTCGATGGCGCCGCCGTTGGACTGTTGCTAGTTGGTGTTGGCGATGATTGCCGACGAAGTACCGAACTGCGAACAGCGCTTTCCGGTACGGGTTGCACGGACGGCTTGCGAACTGGCGTCAGGACACTGGTCGGACTGCTGGGCTTGGCGGCATTGGGCTTGGCAGCGCTGGACACAGCTGCGTTTGTCGCGCTCGGCTGCGGCACTGGAGTGGCAATCTGTTCGACGGCTGAATTTTTGATAGCCGGTTTTGTCGCTTTCGGCTGCTGAATGAACTGAGCCGGTCTGATCTGGGTATCCGTTGGTGTGATGGCCGCGGCCGCCGGCTGGACTGTAGGCGTTGAGATATTGGGCTTCGTCGTCGAGCGTTGGACTGGAATGTCGGCTGGCTCCAAGTCGATCAGAGCACGCAGATCGTCGGTGTCAGATTTCAAGACGGACTTCAATTCTGCATCCTGCGCGTTTGCCAGTTCTCCGAATGTGAAACAACAGAGCAAGCCCAGCATGACGGCAAGTTGACCATTGGCATGTTGAATACGCATGACAGTTCCTCAGTGAAAGGAGACGCTCCATTGCCAAACGTGGGCAACGGAGGCGGACTTCGGTGGAAGTGGTGACCTGATTTGGTCAGTTGACTGGGCGGCGATCTGTCCCGACACCAAACTTCCGGCATTGTCACCGTTATCCGAAATCATTCAAGCCGCCAGCTTTCGCTAGCTAGAACAGTATCGCAGCCTAGACACTGAGGGTTCCCGCATTTCACGCCACCAACCGTTCACAGCGATAGTCTTCCGTTGCGACAGCCCGCGATTCGGACCGTGGCTAATTCGGACGGCCAGCCTACAGTTTTACGACGCAACGCCCTATTCATTGGTCACTTCCGGACAGTTCCCAGGACGAGATGCATGACAACCCGCAAACCGCGGCCCACTCAGAATTCACCAATCAAAGATGGCCAGGAGTGCGTTTGGGACTACCCGCGTCCGCCTGCTTTAGAGCCCGTCAAGGAAGCGATTCGAATTAATTTT
>CAYQMZ010000483.1:0-375 GCA_964418725.1 uncultured Pirellulaceae bacterium | reverse complement strand
CCACCCACCAACGGGTTATATCCCGACTGCCGACATTGCCGTGGATGTATTGAGGACGGCGGATCGTCAGACATTCTGCGAATGGAAAGGCGTCGCCAATTACTTCCACGTGGTGACAGAGAGTGCGACGGCCGAGTTCGCCGCTTGGTACTACCCAAAGCCCAACCGAAAGTTCGCTGAACTGGAACGCCACGTCGCGTTTTATCCAAGCCGCATGTCAGAGTGTTACTGGGGTGACGAACTGGTTCGCGCGCAGCCGGGTGACTTCTATGGCGGCTGGATCACTTCCAAGATTGTCGGCCCATTCAAAGGTGACGCCGGCACTGGGCACTGGTAGAGCGTATCGAGTCCTAGCCACGTCGGAGCGCATTGATG
>CAYQMZ010000482.1:0-6312 GCA_964418725.1 uncultured Pirellulaceae bacterium | reverse complement strand
AATCGACCGTACCGTCGGAATCAAAGTCCCACGCGAACGTAACGGGGCCACCATCTGCTGCCGTTGAACTGGATGCGTCAAACTGAACGTCAACGCTGCCGACGCCCGCCGAAGCAGATTGCGTCGCAACAACCGTTGGCTTGATTACCGTCGCCGCCTCGGGATCGTAGACCAGCCTAGAAATGGTGCCAGTGAAGAGAGACATCATCCAGATGTGCCCGTCCGGCCCCATCTGAATATCACCAATACCAAAGTAGTCCCCAAGGCTGCCGAACGTTTCAAAGTTGCCTTCTTGATCAGCGGTGTAGAACAACCCTGGCACGATTGATCCGAAGAAGTATCGACCACGATAGACTTCCGGATAGATCTCACCACGGTAAACGGCACCACCTGTAATCGCGTCGCCGCTTCCTAGATCAAGGTGAGGCAACGCGAGCAACGGAGACTCGTACTCGAAGCCTTCGGGCACTTGATCCGCATAAATCGTCTTCAGATTGTCGCCTTCAAAGTAGGGCCAACCGAAGTTCAGAATCGTCGAACCATCAGCGCGAACGATGTTGATTTCCTCGGGCCCACGATCGGTGACTTCGCCAAAGTAGATGTCTCCCGTCGGACGATCGACAGTGATTCGCCAAGAGTTACGTAGCCCAAGAGCCCAAACCTTCGATGCGACGCTATCAGGATTGTCCGCGTCGTAGAATGGATTCCCCGCGACGCCTTCGAAGGTATTGCGATCAATCCTAAACAGCTTGCCTTGTACCGAATTCGGGTCTTGTGCTTCCAGGCGAATGTCGCCAAATCCACCGTCACCCCATGTGAAAATCAGATTCCCATCGTTGTCGAAATCGATGTCACCCACGGAGTGTGTACTGGCAGTCATCCGATGACCATCCAAGACAGTCACACGCGTCGACAAGTCAGCAACACCAGAATCGGTCGCGGAGACAGTCACACGCTCAACGGCGCCACCAACGCCCTCAACGCGACCGTCACCGTCCTCATCTGGCGTGATGCCATCGCCATCAGGATCCAAAACCGTGTAGTGGTAGTACACGTGGCCCGTGTTGGCAAAGTCTGGATCCAGAGCAAGCCCAAGCAGACCGCGGTCGCCCACGCTTGCCACTTCGTCGTCGATATCCAAGAACGTCGATGTAACCACTCCATTCTCGACAATTCTGATTCGCCCTCGCTTCTCCGCAACAAAGATTCGTCCGTCGGGAGCCACAGCGAATGCGGTCGGCTGAGCCAAACCCGTTGCGATCGTCTCCAGCGAGAATCCGGCGCCGTTCGGCTCGGTGATGACTGGTGCATCGTCGTCGGTGATGTTTATCGTGACCGCGACAATCGGTCCGAGCGAGGCACCACCCTGAACGTTCGAGAGGGTCAGCGAAAGCGACTCAGTGGGCTCAACGTCGTCATCTGCCAAGACCGGAATGACAATCGTTTGGCTCGTCACACCATCGGCAAACGTTAACGTGCCCGTGGTCGCTGTGTAATCTTCGCCGGCCGTTGCCGACAGATTTGCAGTCGCAAAGTCAACCGTCACTTCACCGTCGCTGCCGCCAGTTCGACTGACAACGATCGAGACCGTACCCGCCGATTCATCAACGGTGACAGAGTCGCTGGCCAAACCCAGCTCACCGGGCTGCGCGGCATCATCATCGTCCGCGATGGTAATCGCCGACGTCGCAGTGGCACCAAGCGTTGCTCCGCCCGAGGCATTGCTAAGCGTTACACTAAAGACTTCGTCTGATTCCAAATCTTCATCCGACAAGATCGGAACCACAATCGTTTGGCTGGTCTCGCCATCCGCAAATGTGAGTGTCCCAGAGCTGGCGGTGTAGTCATCGCCTGCCGTCGCGGTCGAATCCACTGTCGAGTAGTCGACCGTTACTTCGCCGTCACTGCCACCAGTTCGATTAACAACAATCGAGACCGTACCGGCGGACTCATTAACCGTGACAGCTTCACTGGCGAACGACAATTCGCCTGGTTGCTGCACGACCGTTTCAGCGAACTGAAAATACCCGTTGGTATCCAATCGCTCGCTTTCACGGAACCCTGGCGTAACCCCATCGTCAGGTCGCCAAGTACCGGTGGAGAACACCGATGGGTCTTCCGTCTCGTAGATTACGTCGTCAATCTCGACTCGGTCAACGATCAGGTTGAAATCGATACCTTGATCGGGATCGTATTGGTCGTTGAAGAAGACGACCCGCACATCATCAGCGGATACGTTGCCGTCAGCTTGATAGGAGAAACTCTGAAACTCCGTCCCGATGTTCGACCAAGTCTCGACCGTAGTGCCACCGATCTCCAACGAGAAACTCTCACTGCCGTTCTCGCCTCTTGCTCTGACCGTTACGACGTCGCCGTCACCACCTGGATCGTCAGGCGTTGCATATTGGAAGTAGCCGTTGCCATTCAAAAACTCAGACCGACGGAAGCCAGGAGTAATCCCATCCTCTGGCAGCCAAGTTCCGGTAGAGAACACCAACGACGATTCGGTCTCGAGCCGAACACCGTCGATCACGATCGCGTCCACGCGTAGATTGCGGTCAATTCCATTGTCCGGATCGTACAAGTCGTTGATAAACTCAATTCGCACCTGATCTGCCGTTACGGTATCGGGCGTGTTGAAGGTGTACGAATTCAGATTGTTCGCGTCGCCGTCAACGGTCCACGTCTGTACGGTCACCTCATCAATCTGCAGATTCATGATCTCCTCGCCGGTAGAACCCGCGGCCAGGATTTCTACCGTCGACAGCATTTGTCGCTGTTCAAGGATCTCTACAAACAGAAGGGAATTGTCCGATTTGCGAGCTGAGGTATTCATTGCACACATCGTCGTGGTCAAATGTCAGAGATTTTCGATAAGTACGAGATTAATTGCTCGGTCGTTAATGCCTCCTGCTAAGCGTCTAACACGTGCCCGTTTTCCGCCAGCATCGGTCACCCAATTGTTCGAACCGTTACAAGGCAAGCCACGCGGCCGACCATTTACTGGAACATTTAGTACGAACCGCAGAATCAGCACCCAACTCTGGGGGCCGGGAAAACAAACCAACGGGGTACATCGGTATGCTTGCTCACATGTTCACTATTAAGGAATACAGCCAGTGCCACGGATTACTTGGAAGTCGCTGAATCGCCGCATCGAAAAATGCAAGCTCTGCCCTCGACTGATTGCTCACTGCGAGGAAATCGCCGAATCAAAGAGAGCCGCCTATCGCGACCAAGAATACTGGGGAGCTCCGGTTGGGAACTTCGGTGACAGCGACGCTCGGTTACTGATCGTGGGACTTGCCCCGGGAGCACACGGAGCCAATCGCACCGGCCGCGCCTTTACCGGCGACCGAAGCGGAGACTGGTTGTTTCGGGCCTTGCATCGCGTTGGCCTTTCGAATCGCCCGATGTCCGTCACCCGAGACGACGGACTCGAGCTGCGTAACTGTGCAATCACGAATGTCTGCCGCTGCGCACCACCGGGGAACAAGCCGACTCGCGATGAGCTGGAAACCTGTCGGCCGTTCCTACAACACACAATCTCGATTCTGCCAGTGACGGTTTACTTAGCACTAGGTCGGTTGGCTTGGAAGGAAGTGCTGGACTATGCCTACGACAAGGAACTACTGAATGGGAAACGGCCCCAGTTCGGTCATGGCTCGGAGGCAAAATTTTCCAACGGACAGCGGCTACTCGGATGCTATCACCCAAGCCAGCAGAACACGTTCACAGGCCGCCTGACGGAAGAAATGCTGGATGAAGTTGTGACGCGGGCTAAGAAGCTTGCTCGAAAGCCACGCAATAGACGCCGGCAATCTTAGCCAATGCCAAGCTGCCCACCGTGCCGACTCGTCTCAACTGTCCTCATTCTAATTCGCGTGATCCAGCCATCGCTCTATCGGGTGGCAGCCGACAGGCCAGTCGCATTGGAATGGGCCAACCTGAGCTGGGCTGAAATGCTCCCGCAATACGCCCGGCACGCACGCGTCCCGCAATACGCGAATTGTTAACGGGCTATGAGCACAGCGGACGGTTCATAAAGAGCCTCCGATCAACATTTTCTCATTTTCCGAATTGTGTAGACTTTGAACGAAAGAATTCTTGAATGAAATCAAGCTGTTTGGGCGAATTAGAGTCAAAGGCCCTTTGAACGCACGAACTCCTTGAATTGAAAGCCGAGGCACTTCGATGGCAGCTCCAAATGAAGAGCAATACGAGAAACTTGCCGCATTCTACTTGGGGCGTGGGTACGACCTGGACTCCTCGGAAGTTCGCGAAGATCTGGTCATGTACGACTCAAAGGATCTGTGCACGCACGCTGTCTTGGTAGGTATGACCGGCAGTGGGAAGACGGGCCTTGGCATTACGATCATCGAAGAAGCGGCAATCGACAAGATACCGGCGCTGGTGATCGACCCTAAAGGCGATATGGCCAACTTGCTGCTGAACTTTCCCAATCTGGGTGCCTCCGACTTTCGCCCATGGGTGAATGATGACGATGCGAGCAGGGCAGAGAAGACACCAGAAGAGTTCGCAGAGGGCCAAGCAGATCTCTGGCGAAATGGGCTCCAAGAATGGGGACAAGGCGGCGAACGAATTCAACGTCTACGCGATGCCGTCGAGTTTACGGTCTACACGCCCGGTAGCGACGCGGGTGTGCCGATTTCCATCCTTTCGTCGTTCGAAGTGCCTCCAGCGAAGGTCATCGAAGAATCCGACCTAATGCGCGATCGGGTGTCTACGACTGCCACCAGCATCCTGTCGCTTTTGGGCATTGATGCAGATCCTGTGCGATCACGCGAACACATTTTGCTCACAACAATCCTCGACAACTCGTGGCGGCGAGGGCAAAGCCTGGACCTGGGATCCATCATCCGCTTGGTGCAAAACCCGCCGTTTACGCAAGTCGGCGTGATGGACCTTGAATCGTTCTTTCCATCGAAAGATCGCTTCGAGTTAGCGATGACGATTAACAATCTACTTGCAGCTCCGGGATTTTCAGCGTGGCTATCCGGCGAGTCGATGGACGTGGATACCCTGTTGTATACAGCGGAGGGCAAGCCAAGAGTCTCGATCTTTTCGATTGCCCATCTCTCGGACTCTGAACGACTGTTCTTTGTATCGCTGCTCCTGAATCAAACAATTGGCTGGATGCGCTCGCGTCCTGGTACAAGCAGCCTACGGGCAATGCTCTACATCGACGAGATATTCGGCTACATGCCGCCCGTGGCGGAACCACCAACGAAAAAGCCGCTCTTAACGCTACTGAAGCAAGCCCGCGCATTCGGACTGGGCCTCGTTCTCGCAACACAAAACCCAGTCGACCTCGACTACAAAGGACTGTCTAACACGGGCACTTGGTTCATCGGACGCCTGCAAACAGACCGCGACAAACAACGCGTTTTGGACGGACTGGAAGGTGCATCCAACGAAGCCGGCGGTACATTCGATCGCTCAACGATCTCGGAGATTCTGTCGAACGTCGGGAAACGTGTCTTCCTGATGCACAACGTGCACGAGGACGGTCCGGCCGTTTTCCATTCACGCTGGGCTTTGTCTTATTTGTCCGGCCCAATGACTCGCGATGCGATTCGAAAACTGATGGCCGGCCGCGAGGCTCAGGTGAACAACAAAGGTCGTCGCCCGCAATCGGCCGCGAAGCTGGCAGGTGCATCCAGTCGACCTGTCTTGCCACCAGATATCACCCAGCTTTTCTTGCCAATCCAGCGACACGCTGGCGACGGATCTATTGTTTATCGGCCACACTTGGTGGCGTTATCAAAGGTCCACTTTGTCGACACGCGTAAAGGTCTGTCTGCGGACGAAGAACTGACTCTGCTGCTGCCGCTGGATGATGACATTGGCGGCATCGACTGGGAAGAAGCCGAAGAACTGGCTCTGATGAGCGATGACTTCGATCGTGAGCCCACGTCGTCAGCAGGCTTTGGACAACTGCTTCCCGATGCCAGCAAGAGCAAGAGCTATTCGTCCTGGAAGAAACAGCTTGCCGACCATCTGTATCGATCGCGCCGCTACAACCTATTCCGTTCGCCGACGATGAAAGAGTATTCGGAGCCCGGTGAATCCGAACGCGACTTTCGCATTCGGCTTTCGGACAAGGCTCACGAGTTACGTGATGTGGCGCTCGAGAAGCTTCGCAAGAAGTATGCGTCCAAGATTCGCACACTCGAAGATCGCATCGCACGAGCAGAACAAAAAGTCGAAGTCGAACGCCAGGAAGCCTCAAGTGCGAAAATGTCGACGGCGATTTCGTTTGGCGCCACGATTTTGTCGGCCGTCATGGGA
>CAYQMZ010000481.1:365-6319 GCA_964418725.1 uncultured Pirellulaceae bacterium | reverse complement strand
GTTGAATGCAAGTTCAAACTTGTCGGTAAAGACAAGCAGGATACCGGCGCTACATGCGTTTGGGACCCGCCGTTTCGGCGTACTCAAGATCTGCGATGCGATTCTCTTCATCGACCAGCACGACGGTGGGCTTCCACGATTCGACTTCGGTCTCAGGAACTTCGGCGAACGTGGAGATGATCACTTTGTCACCAGGTTTGGCACGATGGGCAGCTGCGCCGTTGATGCAAATGATGCCGCTATCGTCGTCAGCACGCAGAGCGTAGGTGACCATTCGTGTTCCCTGCGTCACGTTCCAAATATGGACCTGTTCGTGCTCAAGGATTTTGGCCGCGTCCATCAATTCACCGCTAATGGTAACGCTGCCTTCGTAATCCAAATCCGCATGCGTCACATTGGCTCGGTGGATCTTTGATTTGAACATGTGCACGTGCACGGCCATGGAAGTAATCTCGCTAACTGCAACCTGAATTGGACTGCGTGACTGCGTGGCAAAGAGCCTGACTCAGCGTCCTACCCATTCTATACAAGCGGCAGAGCTTTCTCGCTCCGCAGAGGGGTAAGCCGCTAGTCTGTCGACCGAATCGCTAGTGGTGAGCTAGCCCTACGAAGAATTGTCCGTCTTCATTCCAATCGGCAAAACACCCAGGCGAATACCATAGCATCCGCTCAAACCGCGTAGAACCGGCGGCTTACGCGTATTTCGGTCGCGGAGACCTTTGGTGCAATCGTAAAAATCCTGGATGTCCGTTACGCTTTCCCGTCGCGAAAAATCGTTGTTTTCGTTATAGAGTACGCCGAAATAAACCCGTTCCCCGGCCGATTTCGGGACGGGACACTTCTTTGCGTGCAAAAACACTGCATGCACTTACTGAACTCAACCACCGCAAGCTAGCCACAATGAGTGAATCTGCCGATTCAGCACACGGACATCAAGAGCACGAAAAGCTTGGGGAGTTCGCCTCCACTGCCATTTGTGGAAACGACATTACGTCATCTTGCTTGTATGTATCTGCTATCGCCATCGGCGCCGCAGGTAAGCTCGCGCCGCTTGGTCTGTTGATTGTTGCGCTGATGCTGTTCCTCTTCCGCAAGATTTACGCGGAGGTTGTTGGAGCGTTGCCACTGAACGGTGGTGCCTACAACGCGCTATTGAACACGACCAGTAAGTCTCGGGCGTCGATTGCGGCCTGTCTGACCATCCTGTCGTACATGGCGACCGCCGTGATTTCGGCCGGCGAGGCGATGCACTACGGGGCCATTCTGCTGACATTTTTGGAACATTCGTTCCTCGGTTTTCCAGGGACTTGGTGGGCGACGATCGCGCTGCTTGGGTTGTTCACTTGCCTGACGATCATGGGAATCTCGGAATCGGCTTCGGTGGCGATCGGGATTTTCATCACGCACTTGGTAACGCTGACCATTTTGATTGTCGTTGGCGTGTTGTATCTATTCGTGTTCAGCGAAGACGGGACGAAGACCTTTCGCGAGAACATGAGTGCGCCGCTGCACGTGCACGCAGAAGAAATCATGGTGGACGCCGATACGCTGACAACGGTCGAGCACGATGGCGACGAAACGCATGCGGAAACGGAATCTGATACGGAAGAAACGGATTCAGTCACGGCTTCGCATGCCGCCACAGACCACGCATCGGAAGCCGACCACGGTGAGGATGCTGGTCATGGACATGGAGGCCATGGGGAACCGAAAAACTACGTTTACAAACCGATTTCCTTTGGCACCGCTTTATTCTTTGGGTTTGCCGTAGCCTTGCTTGGAATCTCGGGCTTTGAGAGTTCCGCCAACTTCGTGGAAGAGCAGGAAGATGGCGTTTTCCCAAAGACGCTGCGGAACATGTGGATTTGTGTCTTTATCTTCAACCCGGCGATGGCGTTATTGGCGCTGGCTCTGATTCCGATTGATACCGTTCAAACCAATTCAGACTACCAACTGCAATTACTCGCCAAGATGGGCGAAGTTGCTGGAGGCGGGCCGAAATCATTTCTTGGCAAAGCCTTGGCATTCCTCGTATCGATCGACGCGATTCTTGTACTCAGCGGTGCCGTGTTGACAAGTTTCGTCGGTGTTAACGGTCTGGTGCGACGAATGACGCTAGACCGTTGCTTGCCACAATTCCTGTTGAAAACCAATGCTCGTGGAACGACTCATCGGATTCTGATTGCGTTCTTCTTGCTGTGCGTATCGGTCAACTGGATCACAAGAGGCGATGTCAACGCACTCGCAGGCGTTTACACGATATCGTTTCTGACTGTGATGGCTCTCTTTGCTGTCGGCAACGTGCTGCTGAAGATCAAACGGGACAAGCTTCCACGACCTGTCCGGGCTCCCTGGATCTCCGTGCTGGTGGCGATCACGGCAGTGCTGATTGGGTTAGTCGGAAACGCGGCGAGAAACCCGATCTATTTGCAGATGTTCCTGTACTACTTCATTCCGGCCATGACCTTCATTGGGATCATCCTGTATCGAATCCCGCTGCTGAAAATGTGCATGGGGGCTGTTGAAGCTACGTTGGAAACAGTGCAGAGCAAGATTGACGAAATCAATTCTCAGCAAGTTGTGTTCTTCACGCGTGGTGACAACGTTTCCAACCTCAACAATGCGATGCAGTACGTATTGGCCAACGAGGACACAAACCGGATCAAAGTTGTCACGGTGGTTTCAAAGGATGAGGACGTTCCCGATAAGCTGGCGGATGATCTGCAGTTTCTGGACGAAGCCTATCCGCAGATTGATATCGAATACGTAAAACGCGTCGGCAAATTTGGACCGGAGTTAATCAACGAGCTTTCCAAAGAGTGGAATGTGCCGACGAATCTAATGTTTATCGGTTCCCCCGGTGGACGCTTGCCGTACGGATTGGCCGAACTGGGCGGCGTCCGGTTGATTATCTGAGGCCGAGCAACTTCACCGTTGAATCGACGACTGGATAGACGATACTACGCAAGCATGCTAATTCGCGGAGGTATCGCCATGAACGTCCAGCTTCTCGTCACGAAATTCGCCCTGGGAATGTCCCTGGCTGTTGGGATCTTCGCTACTTGTGTAGCGGATGAAATTCAGACGGTCGATGGTGACCTGACTGTTACCGGTGATCTTGAGATTAGGGGCAACCTCATCGTCCATGGAGACGTTGTCGTACGCTCGATCGTACAGGCTGATTCAGGCACAACACCTCCAGTAGGGCCTGACTCGACATTCTTTACCGAACTGTGGCGGCTAGATCAGCGGCAGAATGGTCTCTCCGTTACGAGTCGAAACGAGGATGGCGAATGGGCGAACCCCGATGCGGACATTCGTCTGGACGAGCAGGAGAGAGTGGGAAGCAGCGATGATGACCAAGCTCCGAAGCCGATATTGATTCTCCATAACCCCGAGAAGACGACGGGCCCAACGTATGCCGCAATTCGCAAGCTCTTCGACAACTACACTTTGAAGGATGGTCAGCCAGAGGAAGTAACGGAACAAGAGCTGGCGGAGCAAGAAGCATTCTTAGACGCCATCATGCCGACAGCTGTGATGCAACGAACTCTTCGTTATATCAACGACAATCGGCTGACGAGCCAGCCCATGAACGCTGAAACGATGCGTCGGTTGCTGAAGAAGCACTGGTTTGAGTTGTACACAAACCACTATCGACGGGATCGTCCGAATCCTGACGTGAGTGGCTTCGAACACGTGATCGTAGGTGACGAGTCCCGAAGTGGCGGGATCGGCGGTCATCACTTCTGGTGGAAGTTCCTGTTGGATCAACTTGCGGGCACTGCTGATTCTGTTGGGCACCACTATCGCTTTGAAGCCAGCCAGAATCGCTACGTCACGCCACCCGGCGAGGCATACCCGTTGGTGGCAACGTTCGGCATGCGTTGGAAACCGCAGGATCGACAGCTATACAGTTCCAAAAAAGGGTTTTTCGTTGGGTGCAGCCCTGAGTTCATGATGGCGCATGGAACCTTGGGGCTACTGCTCGAGCAGAAGTTCGATACCCATCAAACTATCGAGTTGGACGGTGGTGAATTCGAACTGGTCGTGCACGCAAGTACTCAGGAGGATCGTCAGCTTGGTGAGCGAATTCGAACCGTCTATCCAGTTCTGAAGAATGTTGAATCGCAGGTCGTATCTGTGGCTGAGGCTAGGGCACTACCCCATGGTGATGTTGTCGCCGTGCGCGGAGTGATCGTTGCTGAATTCAACAATCAATTCGGTATGATGCTTCGTGGTTTCGGTGACGCAGATGAAACTCTAGCAGTGCAGTTGAAGTCTCATTTTCGCGGGGAATATAGTCCTCGACTCAAGCCAGAGATTCTGAATACCAAAGTGATCGTCTATGGCACACGAGGTATGTATGGAATGCGAGAGGGCCTGCGGGAAGTCTTTCGCATCGAACGCGTGCAAGATTAATCGCGATGTCGCACTGATGCGAAAGCAGCGATTGGACATGTGGTTCGTTGGCATTGCAGCTTCCTAGATGAAAGCTGGACAACATCTCATTTCGCTTGAATTCTCAAGCTACCTTTTCCCGGACTCCAAACATCAAGCGGGACCGGAGAAGACTATGTCGGGTGGTGTCATTGAGCTGTTCAGTCAGCTCGCGAGAAACGATTTCGGATTCTTTCAAAAGATCACTTCGCTAACGGATGTAATGTCGGGCGATGTGAAGATGGTTACGCTCGACCATACCTACGAGCAGGTCGTTGAGCTATTCCGGACGAACAACTTTCATCACGCTCCAGTGGTCGCGGATGACGGTGATGTCGTCGGGATGGTGTCTGATCGCGATTTGTGTCGCCACCGGCCTCCACACGTGGATACGCCTGCTGAGGCGGACGATGATCACTTGGCTTTGCAGGCGACTGCAGGGCAGTTCATGACCAGGGGATTGGTCTCTGTGTCCGCGTCGTCCTCGTTTGCTGTCGCCGTTGCGAAAATGTTGGAGTACCACATCGACAGCGTGTTGGTATACGACGAATCAACCCGCGTGACGGGGATCATTACAACGCGTGACATCATCAAGACGATTGTGCTTTTCCATCGTGTTTGTACGAAGGATCAAAGTCTAGAACGTTTGCGGCTAGTGGATTTGGATGTTGCGCGAGGTTTGCCCCTGGACATGATCTTCAGTCGGGGTGCTCGTAGTGTACGTGACGTCATGACACGCGATGTGAAGTGCTTGGCTGCGGACGACCAGATTGAAACCGCAATCGACCTGATGCAGACCTTACAAGTGAGGCATCTGCCCGTCATCGACGATGCGAAGCGATTGCTGGGGTGGGTGACCGACCGAGACATCCTGAGTGCCTTGCCAACGACATCTAGCCGCAACGAGCCCGTGCCTGATGAACGTTTTCGGGCTAGATTGTTTTCCCGAAAGGGAGCTTTGACCATGCCGGTAACCGCCATCATGGACCCAACGCCCACGACATTGTCGCCCGAAGGATTGTTTGTCGAAGCACTTGAGCAACTGAGTCGCCAAACCGGAAGCGGTCTACCAGTTGTTGAAAACGACCAGCTGGTCGGCGTGCTGACTAACGTCGATATGCTTCGAGTACTTGGCGTCATTTTGCAGATCGGCGATCTGCTGGCGACTGAGTAAGAAGACTGAGTAGGGAACTTGGCAAAAACTGCGGCAAAAAAACTGGCAAAGAACGCCGTTATGGACTTCTGTTACGTAGCCTACTCTTCGCCCGCACTACCGAGAGTTGATAGCCCAAGCGAGCACCGAGTGCACCAAGCACAGTTCCCATGCTGGCGATCACAATGACGAGTAAGACTACGGATCGATGGGTGGGATAGGCTGCGCTTGTCGCAACCGTACCCGCCAGAAGGCCACCGAGTGCACCTGAAATCAGGAAAGACGTACCTCGGAGAGTTGAGTAGTTTGCGCGAATTCGATGCAAAACAACGGCGAATGCAACGGAAGTCGATGCAGTGAT
>CAYQMZ010000481.1:0-355 GCA_964418725.1 uncultured Pirellulaceae bacterium | reverse complement strand
GCGGTGATTGTGATCAAGCGGAGCAAGTTTAAGCCGCCCAGCATCAGCGGAAGCTGTATCAACAAGAACAGCGTGCAACCGCACCAGGCACTCAAGGTCTCTGCAACAAACTCAGAGACAGAAACGCGCCGAGCCTGATCTACGACGTCGTCTTTTGCACTGACAACTGTCGCTTTGGGCGACGCATACGGATTGTCTGTCACGAGAGCTCCAGTCCAGTCGGCAGAAGATTGCTCACGGACGATTGTACATGGAGATTATTGGAGGCCAAACAAAACAAGAAGACGGTCCCATTCGTCCGCGGTCTACAGGAACCGGCTAGGGATACTGTTGTCCGGGGCGACGTTTGGTTGCT
>CAYQMZ010000480.1:0-6332 GCA_964418725.1 uncultured Pirellulaceae bacterium | reverse complement strand
CCGGTGGCAAACAGCAATGCTGTTCCCAAAATGATTTTTCCCAGCTTCATGTTTCTCTCGCTTGAACCAATAGGAGACCAATAAAAACAACCGCCTCGGTGCAAGGTTTCCCCGCCCCCACACCTCGTCCGATGTCCGCGTAGTGTAGAGCGATGGATTTTCAAATCAAGTAAAGTCTTGTGACGCGTGGCGAGGAGAAACGCATGGTTACAAGACGTGCAACTTCAGGTACGCTAAGAAAACGTGATTCGCCCGTCCGCAGTGGTCCGCATGCGCGAGAGTAGAGAGAGGTCACCGTGCACCCGTGCAAAGTGTTGCTGAACTGTCTTTTGCTGATTGCCGCTTGGAGCCAAGCATCGTTCGCGCAAAAGCCGACCAAACCGCCTCAGACGGTCAGAGAACTGATCGAGATGCGGAGCTATCACGATGAAACGACCTGGTCAAAGGAAGTCCTAGCGCAACGTTACGAGAAGGTTTTTGTATCACTCTGGGACAATCTGATACATCGGAAGGATCGGTTCAATGTCCTTCGCGAAATGGAATTCCAGTCTATAGATGTCGGACAAGAAGCTCAGGATCAGCTACTTGAGTGGGGCATTACGTCGAGAAGGTTCCAGTCTCAGAAGAAGTACGCGCGTAACGAAGCGTTGCAGTTGCTAACCGAGATTGAAGCGGCCGGGTACGAACTGGTTGAATCGGAGTGGCACCATTCAGAATTTGAGCCACCGACTCAGGACGGCAAGCACGCCACGTCGAAAATCTCGATCCTGCTACATATCCAAAACAAGAAAAACAAAGCAAAGACGCGTCGCATCATTGTGCGCGGCGACTTGCTGATCCGATGGGCCCAGGAAGAACAGCCCAGAATCGACGCGATCGATGCTTCAGGACTGCGGATGCTTGTTCGTGACGGAAATACCGCGTTCAGCACTGCGAAAGTGGAGTCGTTTCCCGTCGATTCGGGTGGCAAACTTGGGCCGGCATCAATTCATCCGATTCTGATCCATGATTTGAACCTCGATGGTCTTCCTGAGATCGTCATTGGGGGCTTCAATCGTGTTTACTGGAACAAAGGTGGTTTCAAATTCGAAATTGCGGATCTGTGCGAGTTTCCGACGAAGCATGTTCGAGCTGCTGCGTTTGCCGACTTAGACGGCGACGGGTTCGAAGACTACTTGGCGTTTCCTATCGGTGGTTCGCCCGTGATGTTCAAAGGCAGCCGTGACGGCAAGTTCTCTGGCGTAGCCACGTCGTTGGGGCTTCGCCAGCGAATGATTAAGCCATCGTCTGTGACCGTGGGCGATGTTGATGGGGACGGTGATCTAGATGTTTTCATGGGGCAACAGAAATCGAGCTATTCAAGCGGTTTCATTCCGACGCCTTATTACGACGCGAACGATGGCTATCCGTTTTTCTTACTGCTAAACGAGGGGAAGGGCCGATTCCGCGATGTGACCAATATTTCGGGGTTGGGTGAAAAGCGAAATCGACACGTTTTCAGCAGCACCTTCATCGATCTGGACGACGATGACGACCTAGACCTGTTGTTGACGAACGACTTCTGCGGCTGCGACTACTTCCTTAACGACGGGAAGGGCAATTTCGTCGACGCAAACGACATGTTGAAGCCAACGCCTCACGGCTTTGGGATGTCGCACAGTTTTGGTGACTACAACCTGGACGGTCGATTGGACTTCATCGCCATCGGAATGAGTTCCACGACGGCTCGCCGACTGGAAAAGATGGGCCTGAATCGTGAAGGGTTTCGCGATTACGACGCAAAACGACCTGCGATGGGATACGGGAACCGCCTGTTTTTGAACACGCCCGGTGAGCTAGAGCAAGCTCCGTTTAACGCGTCTTGCGCCCGTACTGGTTGGTCTTGGGGAAGCACCACGTTGGACTTCGACAACGACGGTGATCAGGACCTGTATGTTTCGAATGGCCAGACTAGCGGTAAGACCACCAAGGATTACTGCACGCGATTCTGGTGTCATGACGTCTATTACAAGCCCGGTGAACGTCCGGATGCCGCGGTTGGACAGCTATTCAACAAGCTTGCGCCCCTCTTTAGCGGCGAAATGATCTCGTGGAACGGCTACGAGCACAATGCATTGCTCATGAATCGCGACGGCCAAGGATTCTTAAACGTTGGCTTCCTCATGGGATGCGGATTCGAGTTTGATTCGAGGGCGGCGATCAGTGCCGACTTAGACGGCGATGGATTCGTCGACTTACTGGTCGAGCATAAGGATTTGCGCGGTAAACAGCGGCACTTGTATCTTCTTCGAAACAATTGGGCTGAGGTCACGGGACGCGAAAGCAACTGGATCGGAGTGCATCTTGTAGGTGCCAAGGGGAAGGCTGCTCACAACGCAAAAGTAGAAGCGAAACTCTCGGATGGAAGAACCCTGCTTCAGCACTATGCGACCGGTCACTCAGTCTGGGCGCAGCATCCTGCCACTATTCATTTTGGGCTCGGTGATGCCGACGTAGCCGAATTAAATGTCCGGTGGGCAGATGGAAGTAAATCTTCTCTGACGAAACCTGCAAGCGGTAAATACCACAAACTGGTGGTTGGTAACTGAATTCAGGTTCGAGCCTCTTTGCAACTTGTTTCGGTCGATTATCAAACGTTCATATTGGCCGGATATTTCCCAGTTTGCCGACTTTATGTGATTGCGGGTTTGTGATTCGCATTTAGGATACGTCGTGTGGCACTGGTCGTCGCCACGCACAACTAAACGAGACTTTCGTAAAAAGCGAGAGCTACTGCAAAAAAAGAGTACCAGCGTTTCCTTCTCCCCACGCATAAAGTGCGTCGGTTGTTTGTGAAGGGAAAGCTGGTGCTCTTTTTTTGTGGATGTAGCAAAGCAAAAACACCTCTGATTGACCTAAGGACGAAGCACTAGTGACGGACTGCTTTCTGGGAGAACTTTCGATGAAGAAATTTGTAACGTGCATCGCAACTGTATTGATGCTTTCCTCCGCAGCTTTTGCGGAACTTGACACCGTAACGTACGTTGACGCATCAGGCGGTGCAGAGAACAACGCTGGCGTCGTTCCAGCAGGACGCGTCGAAGGTGATATTTCGGGAGTGGGCGAAGTCACTCTGTATGACACCGACGGTGGCGACATGTGGAACGGTGGCGACCAGTTCATCTACCTTCACGAAGGCTCCGAGCGAAGCGGTAACTTCACTGCAACTGTTCGCGTTGTTTCGCAAACCGAAGCAGTCGACGGACGTTGGGGTAAAGCCGGTATCCGAGCCAGCTCTACGCTGGACGGAAACTCAGCTAACGCGATGGCTCAAATCGCAACTGGTAACGGATCGCAAGCTGATCCACCATCGTCAGGCGGCGCTCACAACCCAGTGCCAGCCCGCATCGGTGGCCGTACTATGAACGACGGAACTGGCGGATTCGAGCGACCAATCCTCGACGCATCAGGTGCTGAAGTTCCTAACAACGTGTTCGCAGAAGCTGGCACAAACGTTAGCTGGTTGAGCTTGAGCTACGACGCTGGTTCAAACGCGTTCATCTCTGGTATTGCTCCAGACAACGGTGGATCACCAGGCGAGTGGAGCTACTCCGAGCCAGCAACTGACGTCCCAAGTGACGGCGGCTGGTACGTTGGTCTGGCCTACAGTGCTCACGGTGACCTTGCGATTGCTGAAGACGGTGACCGCATGCACGGTGTCACGTTCGACAACTTCTCGATCGTTCCTGAGCCAGCAAGCGTTGGCATGGCACTCATCGGTGTCCTTGGCCTTCTAGGCTTCCGACGTCGTCGCTAGTCAGATGACAGCTGCAAATTGCAGCGAACGAAAACACGCAAAGGCCGCCGGACAATTCTGGCGGCCTTTTTTCTTTTTCGTATGGACCGCTTTTGCTACATCCCGCATAGCCCGCATAAGCCGTTCCTGGTGCCCTCGAATGCCGACGCCACCTTACGCGTCGCTGGAGTTACCGGAAATCTAGCTCTACGATAGAAGGTTGCGAACACTCTCGTGTTAGGTAATCGTTGTGAGCAAGAAGAAGAGATCTCGAAAAAATCGGGGCAAAGGCACGCCATCACGTGGAGGCGGCTCGACGTCTGCAACGGCCGAGAATCGACACTCTAGTAGCCCGCCTTCCGGCAGCAATCGAATTCCGATGGGGCTGATTGCTGGCGTTATTGGCGCGACGATTTGCGGCTTTCTGCTCCTGCGCGGTTCGATCTGGTCGGCGGACAAGCCGGAAGAAATCAATAACGTGGCCGATACGCCGAAGGTCACCGGCTCTTCGATAGTTACGACTGGGGACAATGCCAGCGCGTCCCGCGGTTCAGGAACACGGGCAACGTCGATCCAATTGCCAACGGCGCCGGGGCTTGAAAAGCAACGCTTCGATTCCGTCGTTCGTTCTGTGGCGGAACGTGAAGATCCTGTCTTGGACGGTTGGGATTCGGAACGGTTTAACGAAGCCGCCGGGAAACAACTAAAAGTCATTGGCAAGCTGCTTTCGAATGCTTCGATTCCAAAGAACACGTTGGCGAAAGCAGTGGCTGAAACCTTCGCGAGCCTGGGCGTGCGCCCCCGTGAACTGCAGTCGGCTTTCGAAGATGCCTCTATCAACGTGCTTCGTGGAAGCGAGTTTGGCTCGGAGCAGTTCGAGGGCGTGGAAGGCTTCTTAGAACTTGCTGCCGCGCAACGCGTTCCCTTTGAGGGCCTCGCAGAACACCATTTCAAATTCAAAATCATTCGCGTCGAACAGGCGGAAGATCACACGAACACCACGGCATATTTCCAGCTTGACGCACAAGGCGTTGATAGTTCGACACAGGTCAATGCGACTTGGAATTGTCGCTGGATCGCCGGTCCGGATGCAGATCATCCACTACTTCAAAGTATCGATGTCGAAAACTACGAAGAGATCACGTACTCCTCGGGACCAATGTTCGTGGACTGCACCGAGTCGATTTTTCGCGATTCGGATCGATTTCAACGACAACTGGTTTATGGCATCGATCACTGGACGGACCAGTTTGACGGAGCAATTGCACGCCCCGCTGCGGGGCACGGTATTGCTATTGGTGATGTGAACGGCGATGGGCTGGACGATGTCTATTTGTGTCAGTCGCCGGCACTCCCCAATCTCTTGTTGATCCAGAATCCTGATGGAACGGTTCGGGACACGGCCGTGGAGGCTGGGGTTAACTGGCTTGAGGGAACACGCGCGGCCTTGCTGGCCGATTTGGACAATGACGGGGATCAGGACCTAGTGGCGGTACTTGGATCGAAGGTCGTTGTGCAAGCGAACGATGGCAACGGCAAGTTTTCGACAGCAACGATCATCAGCACGCCTAGCAGTCTGTTTCAGATTAACGCCGTCGACTACGACAACGACTCCGATCTGGACCTATTCATATGCGGTTACACATTGTCGGGCGGTGTAGACGTCACTGACGTATTCGCGAACCCTATGCCCTTTCATGACGCGAACAATGGCGCTCCGAACGTAATGCTGCGGAATGATGGGCAGTGGGCATTTCACGACGTCACCAATGAAATCGGGCTGGGCCAGAACAATCGTCGATTCAGCTATGCGTCTGCGTGGGATGACTTCGACGGTGACAACGACCTGGATGTGTACATCGCGAACGACTTTGGCAGGAATAATCTGTATCGCAACGACGGCGGGACATTTCAAGATATCGCTGCTGAGTTGGACGTAGAGGATATTGGCCCAGGGATGTCGGCGTCTTGGGGGGATTTCAATAACGATGGTCGCCCCGACATCTATGTCAGCAACATGTTTTCGTCGGCTGGCAATCGAATTACACATCAACAGCAATTCAAGACGGGCCTGGATGCAGAAACCAAGAAGCACTTTCAGCGTCACGCTCGGGGCAACTCGCTGTTCGAAAATGCTGGTGATGGAAAGTTCCAAGACCGCAGTGTTGAACTCGGCATAACGTTAGGGAGGTGGGCGTGGGGTTCGCTCTTTGCCGACATCAATAACGATGGTTGGGAAGACCTCTACGTGACGAACGGCTTTATAACGGCCGATACCCAAAACGATTTGTGAAGTTTCATGTGGCGCCAGGTCGTGGCGCAATCACCCGGCGAAAATGCTCCCGCTGCTGAAGTTCTTCGTTACGACGTCGGCTGGAAGGCGTTGAACACGATGTTAAAGTCTGGCCGCTCTCTTAGTGGGCATGAACGTAACTGCTGTTTCCTAAATACCCGCGGCCAACGGTTCGCGAACATTTCCGCGGCCGCGAGCCTAGACTTTGACGACGATGGCCGAGTATTGGCACTCAGCGATTGGGATACCGATGGTGATCTCGAT
>CAYQMZ010000479.1:0-6332 GCA_964418725.1 uncultured Pirellulaceae bacterium | reverse complement strand
TCGCAGATGTGGTGGAGCAGTTGCTACAGCAGCCGCCAACCAACGGGGTCTACAACCTCAGCGGCCAGAATACCTTGAAGATGTTGGACGTTGCTGAATTTGTACAGGACGCTTACTTTCAAGAGTTCGGCGAGCGCGTTCCCGTTCGAACGAATCAGGAAGATAAAACGGTTCACCCGATTGATTTGTTCGTTGACTCGAGCAAACTACGAGCACAGGTATCGATTCGCGACGAGGTGCGGTTCGTCGAAGAGGCTCGTAAGATCTTTCAGATGCTATCCAACAAGTAGCAGTCTCACAGACAACGCATCGCTTTGATGTGTCGGGCCACTGTGGGCAACGGCACTTGTCGTCTCTTGCTCGCCCCGATACCAAATCCGATTTCTACAACGTAGAGAAAACTCAATGAAAGTCTTCGTCACTGGCCACAACGGCTACATCGGTGCTCACCTTGTTGGCTTGCTACAGCCAGCCCGTCACCAGGTGACGGGTTGCGCCGTCAATCTGTTGGACGGTTGTGCTTGGGAAGAATACGCCAAGCCGGACAATGAGTTGATTCAAGATGTACGCAAGTTGACGGCGGAGCAATTGGCCGGGCACGATTGTGTCATGCACCTGGCAGCGCTTTCGAATGACCCGATGGGGGACATTAACGAGGAGCTCACCTACAGCATCAATCGACACGGCAGCATTCGGCTTGCGGAGTTGGCGAAAGAGGCCGGTGTACCTCGATTCTTGTTTTCCAGCAGTTGTTCAATTTACGGAAAAGGGGAAAAGCTGGACTTGGAAGAGACCGATCCCACGAACCCAATCACAGCTTATGCTCATTCGAAGATTGATACCGAAGATGCCGTCATGAAGATGGCTGACGACACTTTTTCGCCAGCCTATTTGCGTAACGCGACGGCATATGGTCATTCGCCCATGCTGCGAATCGATCTAGTGGTCAATAACCTGCTTGGTTGCGCGATGGCTAACGGCAACATTCAGATTCGCAGTGACGGAACTCCGTGGCGTCCGTTGATTCATTGCAAAGATATCGCTCGGGCGTTCGTGGCATTTGCCGAAGCACCCCGCGACGTCATTCACAACCAAGTCGTAAACATCGGCGGGAACCAAGAAAACTATCAGGTAAAAGACGTTGCTGATTTGGTGCAGAAATTCGAGCCCGACGCAGACATCGTCTTCACGGGCGAAGTTGGCAACGATCCGCGAAACTATCGAGTCAAGTTTGACCGTTTGAGTCAACTGTTGCCGGAATTCAAGCTCGCTTACACACTAGAGTCCGGCATGCAAGAATTGCATGAGAAGTACAAACAGCACGAGTTCAGCAAGGCCGACTTTGACGGCGCTCAATTCGTTCGATTGCGGACGCTACAAAACCGATTGGACTTAATTCAATGATCTTCACGGAAACCAAGTTGGCGGGCGCGTTTATTCTTGACCTCGAGAAGCGAGGTGATCATCGCGGCTTCTTCGCTCGGACATTTTGTGCGAATGAATTCGAAGAGGTGGGGCTGCGGACCAACTTTGTCCAAGCAAATATGTCCAAGAGCTTGGAGAAGAACACGCTGCGCGGCATGCACTACCAGGTGGACGGTGCTGAGGAAGCGAAGCTGATTCGTTGTACTCGCGGGCGAATTTTGGATGTCATCATTGACATTCGACCCGATTCAAAAACGTATTGCGACCACATTGCTGTCGAGCTAACGGAAGATAACTTCCGCCAGCTCTACGTACCCGAGGGGTTTGCTCACGGTTTCTTGACGCTTGAAGAAGATATCGAAGTCACCTACCTCGTCTCGCAGTTTTACGCGCCGGGAAAAGAGAAGGGGATTCGATGGAACGATCCGTTGTTCAATATCGACTGGCCGATCGATAGCCCTGTCCTGTCAGACAAAGACGCCAACCACGAGAACTTCACGCCCTAAGCGAAACTCCAAAAATCGGAGCAACTGGATTCCCTTACCACTTCACCCATGGAGGGTTCGGGCCCTCGTAGAGTTGGTTGAGCAGTTTGTATTCGCGGCTGGTATCCATGGCTTGCCAGAAACCATCATGCTCGTAGATCATCAGTTGCCCGTCCGCCACGAGTCGATCCATTGGCTCTTTTTCTAGGATCAAGTCTTCTCGATCTTCCATGTAGTCGAAGACCTTGGGCGACATCACGAAGTAGCCGCCGGAAATTCGGCCACCGGTGGCTTGCGGTTTCTCGTTGAATTCTGTGACCAGGCCGTCCTTGCTCCCCAATTCACCGAAACGACCCGGCGGGCGGACGCCTGTTACGGTCACTGCTTTGCCGTGTGACTTGTGAAATTCCAGCAGCGTTTCGATCGAAACGTCGCTGACTCCGTCGCCGTACGTCAGCATGAACGGTTCGGTTGAATCCAGGTATGGTCTGACTCGCCACAGCCGGGCGCCGGTCATAGCGTCCAGTCCGGTTTCGGCGAGCGTAACGCGCCAGTTCACTTCGTCGTGCGAGGTGTGGAACTCGATGTTGTCTCGGTCACCCAACGTGATCGTAAAGTCTTTGGTCGTCGCCTCGTAGTTCAAGAAGAAGTCCTTGATGACTTGCCCCTTGTAGCCAAGACACAGCACGAAATCCTGATGACCATAAACGGCGTATGTCTTCATGATGTGCCATAGGATCGGGTAACGACCGATCGGAATCATGGGCTTGGGGATCGTTTCGTTTACTTCACGAATACGTGTGCCGTAGCCACCGCACAGAATGACAACCTTCATTTTTGTTCCCGATCTTCTCTCGACCGCTTGCCCACTCTCTTGGGGCTATTTTGACTAGCGAGAGGTCGGAACGACAGGCCCAATTCGGCAGTTCCCCTTAACGGCAATATCGGGCGAGTAACTGGTCGAATTTGGCAGGCTACGTGGCGGTTCTTTTCGTGGCAACGGGACGGTACCGATGATGCAACCGCTTTACGTTGCGTCGTGAATCATGACAATGAGGCGCTCGAATCGCTGAATATGAAGGATGCCATGAAGACGTTGCTAAGCGAAGAAGAGCTGCAAAAGGGCGTGGCCCAAATGGCTGCCGAAGTGAATCAGAGCTTTTCCGATCGCCCGCTTACGATCGTTGGCGTGATGACGGGATGTATCGTCTTACTCGCCGACATGATCCGGCAGCTCAAAATGCCTTTGCGGGTAGGTGTCGTGCAAGCCAGTAGCTACCGAGACTCGACAACCTCAGGGGAGCTTGTCATCAACTCCGACTTGATGCTGGACATTACGGGGCACAACGTGCTGGTGGTGGACGACATCTTCGACACGGGAAAAACGATGGTCAAGTTGCTGGAGACCATGGAGAAACTGGAGCCCAAGTCGCTTCAGACGGGGGTTCTTTTGTTGAAGAATGGTCGGCAGGAAGTTGACTATCGTCCAGATTTTGTGGGGTTCGAGATTCCCGACGAATTCGTTGTGGGGTACGGATTGGACTATCGCGACGAGTATCGCAACCTTCCGTTTCTTGCATCGCTTGAGGAGCAAGAAATCAACGCACCGCCTCGCAAATAGTGTTGCTCTCAGCAGTCGAACTCCCTTCAGGCCAACGCCGCAATTGGAAATATCATCATGAACCCCGACGTAGACACCATTCGCTGGGAAGGGGAGACCGACGGTCACCTTTCGCTTATCGATCAGACACTATTGCCGACCGAACTGAGGCGTATCGATTGCCGAGACGTCGAGACGGTTTGGGAAGCGATCAAGATGTTGCGGGTACGTGGAGCACCGGCAATTGGGATCGCGGCTGCATACGGAGTCTGCGTTGGGCTGCAAGCGACGGCGGAGAAGTCGGCCGCCGAATTTCAAGCTCGTCTGGCAGAAGTCGCTGACTACTTGGCGACCAGTCGTCCAACGGCAGTCAACCTTTTCTGGGCTTTGGATCGGATGCGAGCGAGCGGAGCGTCCGTCGCAGATAAGAGTGTTACTGAGCAGGCGGCTGCACTGTTGAGTGAAGCTAAATCTATTCACGAGGACGATCGGAAGATCTGTCGCGCGATCGGCAAGCATGGTGCCGAATTGTTGGCTGACGGCGCCAGCGCCCTCACGCACTGCAACGCGGGCGGACTAGCCACAGCCGAATATGGGACGGCGTTGTCGGTGTTCTTTACGGCCCAAGACGTTGGTAAGTCGGTACATGTCTTCGTTGATGAAACACGTCCATTGCTGCAGGGGGCGCGGCTGACGGCTTGGGAGCTACAGCAGCGCGGCATTAACGCCACGTTGATTTGCGATTCAATGGCGGCGCAGGTCATGAAAGAAGGACGCGTCAACGCCGTGATCACGGGAGCCGATCGAATCGCAGCCAACGGAGACTCCGCCAACAAAATTGGAACGTACGGTGTGGCGGTGCTGGCAAAAGCTCACGACATTCCGTTCTATATCGCCGCTCCAAAGAGCACGTTTGACTTGTCATTGGCGCATGGCGATGACATCCCCATCGAAGAACGAAAGGCAGAGGAGATTACCCATGGTTTCGGACGCCAGACTGCGCCCGCTGACGTAACGGTCTACAATCCCGCGTTCGACGTTACTCCTGCTTCGTTGATTAGGGGGATCATCACCGAGTTCGGAGTGATCTCGCCCGTCAACGAAGAGAACATTCGAAAGATGCTCAGCTGAGTCGTTGCAGTGGTGACGCTGTTAGGCCAGCAACGTTTCGGCTGCACGTCGGCCCGCTGCCATGGCGCCGTTGATTGACGCTGTGTCGCAATCATCACTGCATCGGTACAACCCTTCTCGTAGGACTGGCGACTTTTCGACCGGGTCCAGCGCCGTTTGCGATGGCAAAGCAAACGGTATCTCGTAAGTCCTCAGATGCGAGAGATTCGACAGTCCGCCATACCATGCCGCCAACTGCTCGGAAACTTCGCTGACGATCTGGTCTCCATGGCCGACTCCTAGAACGCTCGCCGAGATCAGATTCTTCCCCGCAGGTGCATAGCTGGAATGCACAAGATTGGGCACGCACAAGTTATTGATTGGACCTTTGCCTTCTCCGTTAAGGACCTGTATGGCCTCCTCAAGCGGCGACTGGTCCGCTGAAAAGTAGACGCATGTAACGCCACATCCATCCCGTTGTGTCGGCGAGCCGGAGTCGGCGAGTTGCAGAGCTTCGGGATTGGCGGTCGCCAAGACAACGGCAGGGGCCTCAAGGCGTTCGCCGCTTTCCAGTGTTACGGTTTGGCCATCAATGCGAGCAACTTTGCAGTTCAGGCGAATGGAATTTTGTGGTAACGCGTTGGCGATTTGCTGCGGAATTGCACCCATGCCACTTGCGGGCAATGCCGCGTCACCTTGCGAGAACATACGGAACACAAACTCGAACATGCGAACCGACGTCGTCAGGTCAGATTCTAGAAAAATACCACCCAAGAACGGGCGGAAGAAGCGTTCGATGATCGTCTCGGAAAAACCGAACCGTTCCAACGCTTGGAGCGTCGTCATTTCGGGCCGAGCATAGAGATCCGCCAGATCTCCTTGTTGAACGTGACTTCGCAGTTGAGCCACTTTCAACTTGTCTGCTGTCGAGGCTGCGGTCGACATGGCTGTCGCCATCATGTGCTGAGGACGACGCAGCGGGTCGCTGAGTCGTTGAAAGCTTCCGTCGACGCGTACTAAAGCTCCCGGTTCGAACGAACCAAGCTGCAGCGATTCGTAGTCCAAGCAGTTTTGAGCTTCCGGGTAAGCGGTCAAGAACACTTGGAAGCCGCGGTCCAGTAAGAAGCCATCGACTTCGTCGGTCGCGATTCTGCCTCCCACACGATCGGAAGCCTCTAGTAATAAGAATGACTTACCTCGCTCTGCCAACTCGCGGGCACAGCAAAGCCCGGCGATTCCTCCACCGACGATAATCGCATCCATTCCCACTAGCCCTTCTTTGATTTGCGTTTCTGTTACCTAGTCATTTTGTGCTTGTCGTTACACATGACAAGTGCGGTCGTCAGACTCGAGCGAATTTCAAAACCGGTTTAGCAATGCGAAAACACTTCTATTGCAGACTCACGCAAGATGGCAGCGGCATTTCGAAACTGGCTCTAACAATTAGATGGCCTCCAGAACCGCAACGATTTTCGAATTGTTCTTGGACTGGGCGATCTGCAGAGCGGTCATCTCACGGTGCGTGATTTGGGGATCAGCGCCTGCAGCAAGAAGCAATTTCGTCACCTCTTCGCAGTCATCTTTCATCGCACAATTCATCAGCAATGGAGTCATGCCCTCATAGTCTGAGCCCTTCTTCACGTTTCTTGAATCGACTTTTGCCCCACGTTCTAGCAGCACTTTGACGATGTGCGGTTCGTGCTCACTAGCCC
>CAYQMZ010000478.1:0-6335 GCA_964418725.1 uncultured Pirellulaceae bacterium | reverse complement strand
CACCTGTGCGGTAGACCCGTTCCCCGTTGAACTGAATGAATTTTTCGGCGGTCAGTTCGTCACGATTCAGATAGCCTTGCGTGACGCCATCACCACCGATCAGCAATTCACCTTCGTCACCGACCCCAAGTTGCTGGTCATTCTCGTCCACGATGTACAGCGTGGTGTTTTCCCACGGCGTACCGATCAGCACACGTTCATCAGCACTGGTCACCGTAAAGCGAGTTGACCAGACCGTCGTTTCCGTCGGACCGTACCAATTCCAGAGGACGTCACAACGATCGAGCAGCGGCTGCACTAGATCGCGCGGTAAGGGTTCGCCCGTCGAAACAACGCGGAAGTTCGTGCCTTTCTCTCCCTGCCAGCCTGCGTCGATCAAGAATCGCCAAGTCGACGGTGTGGCCTGCATAAAAGTTGGCTTGTGCTTTTTGATTGCATCTAAAAGCAGATGCCCGTCTTTGGCGGTGCGTCGGTCAACGATCGCGGTTTTCCCGCCCATGATCATGGGCACGAACATCTCCGCCACCGAGATATCAAACGACAGCGTCGTGAGACCAAGCATTACATCGTCGGCAGTGAACTCACCCTGCGTCTTGATTCCCCACAGCAGGTTTACTGCGCAACGGTGTGGTACCAGCACGCCCTTGGGTTTGCCGGTCGAGCCAGACGTGTAGATCACGTAGGCGATGTGCGACGCGGCGTCGATACTTACGTTGGGACTTGTATCACTTTGCTGATCAATTTCAGCGCGAGCCGAATCCAGATAAATCACTGGCTTCGCGAAAGTCGCTACGAGTTCACGAAGCGACTCATGCGAAAGGACGCAGTAGAGCTTGGAGTCTTCGTTCATGTAAACGAGACGGTCCGCCGGATAGTCGGGATCCAGCGGCACGTACCCTGCCCCGGACTTCATGATTCCGATCAGTGCGATCGCGGTATCAAGATTTCGTTCGCAGCAAAGTCCGACCAGCATTCCCGGCTTCACGCCGCTTGCGATCAAATGATTGGCCAACCGATTACTCGCGACATCCAGCTCTGCGTAGGTGAGCTTTTGATCGCCGGCTTCAAATACGATCCGATCAGGCGTTGCACGGGCCTGCTCTGAAACCAACTGATGGATTCCCTTATCCTGGGGATAGTCCACCTGTGTCGCATTCACTTGGCTGAGAAAATCGGTGATAGAGTCGGGCATAGATGAGACCAATTAAGCAACTCGCGGGTTGGTATCACCCGCTGGACGATTGGGAATAGTGCAGCACGTAAAGACGTGCTCGTCATGAATCTGAAAGTCGACCGCCAATACATCGATCTTTGCTGATGATGTTTGCCAATTGAGCCCAGGCGGGAGCTGGCATTGCAGATGTACGCCGCAATGCCGAATCTGAACGTCCAAGAAGTCCAACCAGCGGACGCCCAACGGCGCGATGCACTTGTACGCAGCCTCTTTGGCTGAGAACGCTAGCGTGACAGCTAAGGACGGCGACTCGAACGCTGATTCTAGGCTTCGTATTTCTTTGTCCGTCGCGACGACACGGCGCAGCTCATCGGCCGTCTCTGGGTCGACAATCTTCTCCGCATCGATCCCCAGGCTCAGCGTTGTTTCGGATGAGGCGACGGCAGCCCAAACCAATTCATCGGTATGAGAGATCGAGCCGACAATGCCCTTGGGCCACGCTGGTGATCGGTCGGAGCGAATGCCCACACGACCAGTTTCTCCCAGTTGAGCCATCGCATTCTCAGCGCACTGGCGTCCAGCAACGAATTCGCGTTTCCGTGATTCACTGGCTCTTGCCAACGCAGGCAGGCCGGCGCACCAGTCGAGTAGCGAATCGTCGATTAGGATCGATGCGATATCCGCGACACAATGCGCGGCGTCCGCGATTTCAGGTAGTTCAAGCGACGGCAGTAACAAAGCAGCAGCCTTGAGAATGAAGTAGGGCCTCTACTTGAACTGTTGGATATTCGTTGGCGACGCCCATGGGAATCGAACGGTCTTGTTAGAAAAAATACAGCAGACTTTGCGTTCTGGTACAAATGAAACTGCAGTACCGTTCGTACGATTTGGACGCGTTCTTACATCGGCAACGGCGGCAGACCGCAGCGCAGTGTTTTCGCTACGATCAACCGATATTGATGCTTTCCTGCATCAGTTTGCGCCGCCGAGAAAACTTGGACTTCCTTCCCTCCTCGCCAACAAAGTACATGAAAATACTCCTCACCAATGACGACGGCTTCCACGCGCCGGGTATCAACGCTCTGCACCGCGAATTAGCGAAGTTAGGTCAGGTCACACGAATCGCTCCGGCAACAGAACAAAGCGGTGTGGGCCACTCGATCACGTTTCTCGCACCTCTGATCGCTCATCGCGTTTTCGAGGAAGACGAGTTACTGGGCTGGATCGTCGAAGGCAGCCCGGCTGACTGTGTAAAGTTGGGGGTAACCCAGCTTTGCGATACGCCCCCCGACATAATCGTCAGCGGCATCAACGGCGGACTGAATGCCGGTATCAACGTGCTCTACTCCGGGACGGTGGCCGGCGCTATCGAAGGAGCCTTCTTTGGCATCACCAGCTTTGCCGTCTCATTGGAGTTCGACGAAAAAGCCAATTTTGCCCGTGCCGCGCAAATCGCACGTGGCGTTGTGGATCAGATCCTTCAAAAGAAGTCAGACAAACCACAATTGTTCAACATCAACATCCCAACGGCCGCAACCAGCGATGCGGCAACGAACACGCAACTGCGAGTCGTCCCGATGGGTACGAATCGATATGGAGAGTACTACATCAAACGGTCCGATCCCAAAGGTCGCGACTATTATTGGGCAACCAACGAGCCTCCTCCGAAGCCAACGAAATTTCCCACAGATCTGACAGAGCTGTTTGCAGGACACGTGACGCTCACTCCGCTCGACTTTAACATGACCAGCCACGAAGATATGCCGGAGCTAGTAGGTTGGAATTTGTCGCTACCTTCGACTGACTGACAAGTTTTGCAACTTTGTTCCAACAACCATTGGTAACACCAAACAGGGGCAATACGATGACCAAGTCTAAAAGTGCATCGCATCAAGTCACGCGCTGCGCCGAGATCGCGGACCGAATTCAACAGTTCGGTCGAAATGACTATTCATCGACATTTGACAGGGGATTTGTGGGTCCGTCCTTTAGTGGCGTGGGCAGAATACCGGGCAACTACGGCACGGCCTACGCCATCTGGCAATGGGCATTGGTCGCTGTCTCGTTGTGCTTTTGCTTTCCGGTCATGAGCCAGGCAGACGAAGCGAAGCAACCTAGTAGCAAGAGCGAGGCAACCGCCGCGAGTGAGTCGGTCAAAACAGGCAGCTCTCGTCGGCCAAACATCTTGCTGGCTATTTCGGACGATCAATCGTACCCCTTTGCATCCGCCTACGGTACACAAAGCATTTACACGCCGGCTTTTGACCGAGTCGCCCGACAAGGCGTGCTGTTCAGCAATGCGTTTACAGCGTCGCCAGGTTGCAGTCCTTCACGAGCCTCGATTTTGACTGGACGCTATCCCTGGCAAAACGAGCACGCGGGAACCCATGCGAGTAAGTTCTCAAATAAGTTCGCGACGTATCCGCGGTTATTCCAGCAAGCAGGCTATCACGTAGGATCTACCGGCAAAGGCTGGGGACCGGGAAACTTCAAAGACGGAGGGTTCAAAGAGAATCCTGCAGGCAAACCGTACAGCGTGACGTCATCAAAGACTCCCGACGGTATTCGAGCCACGGACTACGCCGCATCGTTTAGCAAGTTTCTGTCGGAGCGCGACAACGACCAACCGTTTTGCTTTTGGTACGGCGCATCGGAGCCCCACCGGAGTTTCGGCGCCGGAATCGGCCTTGCACACGGCGGACAACCAAACCGTGTTCAGGTTCCCACATTCTTGCCGGACACTCCCGAGGTTCGCAGCGATCTGCTGGACTACGAGTACGAAATAGAGTGGTTCGATTCACACCTCGGCCGCATGTTGCTGGAACTCGAACGCATCGGAGAGTTGGACAATACCATCGTCGTGGTGACGAGCGACAACGGAATGGCGTTCCCTCGAGCGAAAGCAAACTGTTACGAATTCGGCATTCACATGCCACTGGCAATCAGTTGGCCGGCGCGGGCCGGCGGTGGTCGCATTGTCCATGACCTCGTCAGCCTCACAGACCTGATGCCAACCTTCTTAGAAGCTTGCAATATCCAACACCCCGGACCGCACGCGATGGCTGGGCGCAGCTTGCTACCAATCCTCGATTCGCAACGGGCCGGCTTGGTTGACGCATCGCGAACGGCTGCTTACTCATGTCGCGAGCGCCACTCGTCCTCACGCTGGAATAACCTGGCTTATCCCCAACGCAGCATTCGCACTCAGCGATATCTCTACATTCGCAATTTTCGCCCGGAACGATGGCCTGCTGGAGCACCGCGCAAAATGGGACGCGGCAAGTACCCACGTGGCGAGAACGAACCCCTGGGCCCAATGCATGGTGGCTATCACGATATCGACGCCTGCCCAACGCTGAGCTTTATGATCGACAAGGCAACGGACCCAGTGTTGGGTGAATTCCTGCAGCTCGCCGTCGACCATCGTCCAGCCGAAGAAATGTTCGACATCACGACCGATCCAGGATGCCTCAAGAATCTCGCTGAGTCACCGTCGCACCAGTCGATGAAGAAAGAACTCGCAAAGCAACTAGAGTCCTATCTGCGTGAGACTGGCGATCCACGGGTGCTCGACGGAGGCGACGTTTTCGAGACCTACAAGAGATACAGTGGCATTCGCAAATTCCCGAAACCTGACTGGGCAAAGTAGCCACCGGCACCCGCAGCACCATGCTTGCATCGGCTATCCCCGCAATTCGTGCGTGATGCCCACAAACTCGATCTAATCCTCAAGTTCCGCCAACCGCATGTCGATACGCGAAGAGAATTGTCTTCGACCCACTGCGAGCATGATGGCATGGATGCGACTCGATTGCTTTCGATCCTGATTTTGATTTGTCTCTTCCCGGCGTCCCGCCTAGCAAGCGGTCAGGAAGGCTCGCGATTTGAAACCGGCCCCAAATTCGAATCACGCTCACCACAATTCCGACAACGGACCACGGCACCGCAGCGTAACGTTTCGAGGACTTCTCAACGTACGCCGGCAACCGACGTACGTGTGCAGTATCACGCGAAGCCCGACTTGTTCATTCCGTTCGATCTTTCGGCACATGCCGATAGCGTCTCGGAAGTTCGCCTCTATAAATCTGAACAGTCGGGCCGTGATTGGGCGCTGTACCAAACACAGTCACCACGGGCGAAGGGATTTCAATTCCAAGCTCCAAGAGATGGTGAGTATTGGTTTGCCGTTCGAACCACGGACGCCAACAGGCGACAGACCACGGCCAACCCAACGGCACCAGAATTAAGGCTAGTCGTCGATACGCAAAAGCCCCAACTGGACGTCCGAATGAATGGAGACGGTCAGGGCAATATCGCGGCGGATTGGATCGTAGAAGACACCAACCTGGCTGCTCACACATTCACGATTCGATTCCAGGATGAACGTGGCCAATGGCGCCGACTTGACGTCGAAACACCCGAGCCAAACGATCCACGTCAGCGATGGCGTGGATCCGCCCGCTTCGCCGTTCCTGCTACGTCACGAGAAATCGACGTCGTCGTCGAAGTCATGGACAACGCCGAGAACCTGGTCCGCGACCAGCAGATTGTGACCGTTGACGGCAGTCGACCAACCAGACAGGTAAGTAGTCAGCGATCCAGCCAACGACCTGGCTCTCGATTCGAAAACGAACCGGGACTTCGATCTGCCGTGCCCGAGAGACGGGAAACAGAAACGGGGCGAGGCTGGCAGAATCTGTTTGGCGGCGTTCAGCACGCGAACAACGCAACGCACGGTGCGTCAAGACAGCAGACGCGTCCCAGATTTTCTGCTGAACGGAGCAACGAGCCTCTATCCCGCAACACAACGAATTCGCGTTCCTCGTTCAGCCGTGTCTCTGCAAGTGGGGCACGTCAGACTGCAGCCGATCCGCGATCAACAAATCCACGGCGCGACATAGAAACAAATCGAACCGCTTATGTGAACCAGAGCTTTTACCCTCCGGGAGAGCGTCCGCGGATTACATCGTCGCCACGTTTCGAAATCGACTACGAGTTACAAGGCCTCGGTCAACGCGGGGCAAAGCGAGTCGAGCTTTGGGTGACACGAGACGGTGGCAGAAACTGGGAACTCTATGGTGCCGACCGCGACGCAAGGTCACCGATGGAAGTGAATCTTACCAACGAAGGCATGTATGGATTTCGCCTGACAGTCCAAGGC
>CAYQMZ010000477.1:0-6337 GCA_964418725.1 uncultured Pirellulaceae bacterium | reverse complement strand
TGCCTGCTGAATCGTCCTATCGGTAGACACAATCCGCGTGAAGCATGCCAACGGCGTTTGCTAGTTCTCGAGCGACGTTGCGTCGGTAATGACTAACTGAAGTCGATTGGGAGTCGCCGACGAAAGATTGAAGTGTGGCTTTGGCGGAGCGTCGGTTGACTCGAGCGGCTGGGCCGGATCCGCAACCGTCGACCACGGGCCGCTGCGATAGTGTGCGACACTCCGGTCTTGTTGGATGTAGATCCCACGAAAATCAACGCGCCATTTGCGAACGTCAAACTCGGATCGCCGGTTGAGAATGTCTCGTACGCGATCGTGCAACTTGCCCAATGAAACGCCGACGAATTGGTGGTCGAATTGCTCAGCCGTGCGCTGGATGATGGGGCAGTCTGAGTTGGGGATCACCACGATCAACCGACCGGCTGGTGCCAACGCAGACATGAGTCGTTGTACGGTATCGTCAAAGTCTACGAATTGCAGTGACTCGACGGCAACGATCGCGTCGAACGTCTCAGCGTTTCGCGGCAAGGTCCAGTCTGTTAGATCTCCCTGCCACCAAGCAACAGCCGGGGCGGCTTCGCGAAGGCTAGGGATGCGTGTCGGGATGACGTCGATCGCCGACACCTTGGCGCCCAGTACGTCCAGCATCCGGGCCAGTTCGCCCGTTCCAAATCCGGCATCAAGTACCCGCTTTTCCGTCACACTGCCGGTCGACTCCAGCACAAAGGCGATGTGCTGAACCATCATCGCGTTGTGCGATGCATCCAGTTGCTTTGTGTTGTTCGCTTCGGCTTGGGCCAACCCCATGAAGTACGTTGACCAGAATTCCGATCGATCGTTGGAAACGGTTGACATGGAACCCTCAGGTTGAGTGCGTTGGACTTTGGCGATCCCGTTGAGCTACCCTTGCAGTTAGCCATCGGCTAGATCGGGATTCCCTAAGTCGGCCAACTCGCGGCGGTCGGACGTGTATGCACAAAAAAACGCTGCACACGTCGATCAAATCTGCAGGACCGGTATGAAGCTGTTAAGGTTTACGGTTTACACGAAGTTGCGTAGTAAGTTTCAGCAATCCGAGAGCATCGGTTACGCTGATCACTCGGAAATCGGCTGGCCAAAACTAACGGTACGTCCGCCGTCCGTTTTGATCTAAGGCGTTGAACGATTGTGGAACTCAGTTCCGCTCACAACCTGCTACGCCGCTTCTGCCAGCCGGTGACTGCCTTTGGAGTAACGCATGCGAAAATCTCGCCTGGGGTTCACACTTGTCGAGTTGTTGGTCGTCATTGCGATTATTGCGATGTTAGTCACTCTGCTGTTGCCGGCCGTCCAGTCTGCTCGCGAGGCAGCCAGGAATCTGCATTGCAAGAACACGCTCAAGCAACTCGCACTCTCCGGCTTGAACTACGAGTCCGCGATGGGGCACTTCACCGGAGATGGCTGGGGGTGGCGTTGGGTCGGCGATCCAGACCGAGGCTCAACAGATCAGCAACCGGGCTCTTGGCTTTATCGACTGTTGCCGTACACCGAGGCTACTGAGATCTGGTCGATGGCTGCCGATAATCAGCCGGGAGAGATTACTGATCGACAGCTTGCCGGTTCTGCGCGCGCGATTGGCACGCACTTGCCGTGGTTCAACTGTCCTTCACGCAAAGGTGAACGGCTTACACCACTGAGCACTACGAATTGGCCCTACCACAATGCGGGAAAGACGGAAGCGGCCGCAACGATTTCTTATGGTGCTAACTGGGGAGACACGGAAATAAAGTTCACTGAAGGGCCCAAGACGCTGGGTGGGCCTCCGGGGCAGATCATCAACGGCAATGGAGTTGTCTACTTTCGTTCGAAGTTGCAGACGAAGCACATCGAAGATGGATTGAGTAAGACGTATTTCGTGACGGAGTATCGATGGTCGTTTGATCCAACGAATCCGGTGTTGGGCGAAAACTATTACGGTATTGGGACGCCATTAGGGGGCGGCTATTTGACGACTGCCGTGCACGCACCAGAAAAGGACGGCATCCTGACGCAGACGTTGGCGGTCAGCGAATTAGGCCAGATGGGAAGTGCTCATGCCGCCATTTTTAATGCGGCATTCTGCGACGGCAGCGTTCGATCGGTGGACTACGCAATTGACCGGCGTCTGCACGCGAGCCAAGCCAACCGCCGAGACGGTCAATCCGTACCGGAGCTCTAATTCATGGCCAAACGTAAGCCTCAGGTGAAGATGCGGAGCTACGGCATTTATCAAAAGTGGGATGCAGACGCCAAAGATCTTCCTCGCATTGTCGAATTCACGACAGAGATCCCCGCGACGATTGATATCGAGTTCGGATTCGTGATTCAAATCACGGGTGCGAAGAACAAAGAGCTGACGTACTGCATCGATCACCCGGGGATTCTCGACGACGAAGGAAATCGCCGCGACCCATTCGATGGTTCTGTCTACGTGCGGTCGAACGATTGGCAATTCTACTTGGGCGACACGATTTGGGCTCCGATCAACGACAAACTGGGCGAATGGCACATGTGGATTGAGCTGGACGGACAGGTGATCGCTGAAAAAACGTTTGATGTGTTTGATGAAGGGGATGACGCTACGTGGGAGCAGGGCGCGTAGCGTATTCGAGAACTCAACTGCCGGCCGTAGAGCGAAGAAAAATGGACAATGCACCGAGCGGTCACACGCCTTCTCAAAAGCCACGGTTTCGCTTCCCAAGATTCAGTTTGCGATTCTTCTTGATCGCGGTGACGATCGTCTGCCTATTCTGCGTTTGGCTTGCATACCACGTGCGACGTGCGAACGATCAGAAACGTGCTATTGAAGCATGGCGGCGGTACGCGCCAATAGTTTTCTACGATTTCCAAATGAACGACGGGGATCTCGATCTTAAGGGAACGTCGAAATGGTCTCCCTGGCTCGTGGACCAACTTGGGCGAGACTTCTTTCACTCCGTTCAGATCCTGTGGGTCCGGGGCGATGGGCAGCAGCTGAGCAAGGCCTATGACCCAGCCCTATTTCAGCATTTGGCTGGGCTTACACAACTCCGAGACCTGCAACTTAAGTCCGGCGTTGTAGGCGACGATGAACTGGCGATTGTCGGTCGGCTTCCGCGTTTGCAGCGTTTTGTGGCAATTGGGCATCGAAGAGTCACCGATGTTGGCGTCGCTGACTTGGCTCGATCACGTAGCCTTGAGTCAATCCATTTGTTGCACGCGAATATTTCGAATGAGTCATTACGTGCGTTGGGGGCGATGCCTCGGCTCACGAGTCTTGGGCTTCCGCACTGTGATGGAGTTAGCGATGCGGGACTCAAGTACCTACTAGGTCTTCGAAGTTTGCAAGGCCTTTGTCTTTGCGCCGCCTCAGTGAATGAAGGAGTTCAAAAGAAGATCTCAAACGAGAATCGTGACGGGCAAAGTGGAGGCATCACCGATGCCGGGTTGCGCACACTCGCAGGACTAAAAAATCTCAAGCGGCTTGAGATTCAGGGAGGATCGATCACCGAAAGCGGACTCCGGGAGTTTCAAAAGAGGCTGCCGAACTGCAAGGTCCAATTGACCGAGCCAACTTTGATACCTTGATCCAAGAACAGCTTCGCGTCATCTCACGCGGCTAGGAACCTCGTCCAGCTTTCAAGCAACTTTCCCGCTTGCTTCCTGGTCGCCGTCTGCCACACGCGCAGCCGCAGAAGCCGGTTAGAACCTTGCTCCCCTCTCCCCTCGAATTCGGATCGAACCGCTCACCAATCGGATCAAACGTTGTCCGAATTCGCGGGGAGAGGGGCTGGGGGTGAGGGGGAACCAACGCGAACGAAAAGCTTATCCGTTTTGAATACGCAGTTTGCGAAGACAGTTATGGGATGAGCGGGAACGTGGCAACTGTTCAGTAACCGCGAGCTATGGGGCCCTCCAATAATCGACGGCTCAGCAACGCGACGCAAATATGCCCTACGGATGCGGCAGCAAGACTTAACCGCCTGCTAACCGAAGAATTGCCGTTTCCAAATGTCATAGCACAGCAAGCTAAACAGGAACCACGTCGGTTCCTTCTTCTCCGCGTCCAGCACTTGCGACGTGACGAATGGATAGTCGGCAGTGCTAAGTGACTCCACCAAGTCACGCAATTGTCCGCCAGGCTTCATCCATTGAAAGATAGGCTGTCCGAATGCCAGTTTCTGACGGAATACCATGTCGCGTGGCATGAATTGCAACAACGCGTCCTTCAACACTTTCTTTGGTTCTTTGTATTGGAATCGAACGTCGCGAGGCAGGCTTAGTACGAATCGAAGCAGTCGCGAGTCCAGGAATGGACAGATCATGTCGACGCCCTGTTCGTGGAAGACTCCGGTCCAAAGCGTGGCCGAATCTACGACCTCGCCCAACATGGTTTGTTCGTGATACTCGTTCAGTGGATCATTGGCCACTTTGTATTGACCCAAAAGCGACTGTCGCTGGGCAAAAGCTTCGTCGATGGCTGACTTCCCGAAGCACTGTTCAACGGCTTGAAGATTTGTCCAGACCGACCCAAGATTTACTGGGTGGGCCCAGTCATCGAGCCGATTCAAACCGGTCGAGAGTTCGAAGGCTTGTCTCCAGTATGGCGACCCCGCCGTTTGCGCCAGCTTTCCAAGTAGCAATCGGAGTCCGTGAGTGGGGACGTAGCTTTCGATTGCTTGAGCGCGTCGAATAACATCCGTCATCGGCGTTCCGAACAAGCAGTCGGCGCCTTCACCGTTAAGTCCCGTCTTGATTTGCCGTGCCGCCATCTCTCGCGCCAGTTCACGATAGAAGACGCCTTGAACGTGATTCGGGGGCTCACCCGTGGCGTGGATGCCAGCCGTTAGGTAGCCAGCGTACTCTCCCGATGTCTCGATTGTTTCGTGCGTCGTTTCGAAGAACTTTGCGGCGCTCAGTGCGTATTGCGTGTCGCCTTGTGTTTCTGGAGCGTCTGTTGTGATGGATAGGCTGGCAGCACGTCCTTCGGGAATGGTGGCCCACTTCATCCAATGAGCATGCAACGTGCAGCTATCGACACCTCCTGACAGTAAGGTCGCCGCGCCAGGATCGACGCGGTGTATGTCGCGATGAATGCGGTCGAACAGAATTCCCGTTTGCTGTACTGCTGATTCGTGCGAAAGGTTGGATGGGTTCTGCAAGTCGGCAAACGTATGGATTTGCTTGCAAGTTGCAGCCTGCGGAGTCAGTTGCAGTTCCTGTCCCGGCAGCAAACGCCAAATGTCACGGACCAAAGTCTGCTTGGCAGGCGAAAAGCGAAATAGAAAGTACGAAGCCAATTGGTCGTCGTCTGGGGTTGCGCTATCGCCCAAACACTCAAGCACCGTCGCTAGATTGCTCCCAATCAGCTGGGAATCACCAGATTGGGTTACGTACAAGAAGCGATTGTTGGCAATGTTGCGATATGCCAGCAATGTCTCGTTCGATGGATCGAGGACGATGACGGAGAAGTTTCCTTCGCATCCCTGCAGTCGAAGGGCACCCTCGGAGCGATAAGTTTGCAACGCGAACTCAGCCAAATCTTTGGCTGTACAAGCTGCGTTTTCGTCTGGAAGGACTGCGTATCCGCGAGTCACCACGCGGAAACCCTGGATGTCGAACGTCTCCGAGTTGGGCTCGTCACTATAAAGAAAGCCGATGCGCCCACTGGATCCCTGGTTTTGCTGTACATCACGCGGGTTCAAGCCTGACTGCGCTATGAGGTGTTCGAATTGCTTCGGCGGCATGAAGCCTCCGAGAATACCGCGACGACGCATGGCCACTCCATCTACTTATTGGTGCTGCCGCAGGTGCCGCAGCTGGTGAATTCCGAAGGATACTGCATCACTTCAGGCGAAACGACGTGATCTGCTCGCTCTGAGGCCGAAGTTTTAAGCTCCAAAGTGGCTCAAAAGGGGCCTTTCGGACGTTCTGCCTTGCCCAATCCGCACGGATTCACAGCGATTCAAGGAAATTGAAAAAAGGTTGGCAGAACACGGCTATGGGCACTTGTGGCCCAACCGTTCATTCGTAGAATCCTTCTTCATGTGGTGCGGGGAGCGACACAAGTCGCTTTCTCAACATCACAATTTTGAATCTTAACTGGCGGTTGACGAGAGTTAACCCGATGACTAAGATTCGACACTTCGCCAAACGCGGCGAAGCGATCTTTGACAATTTGGCGTGGTAGATGGCATCTTAATTTTGCCTTGTTCTTGTCGCTTGCGGCAAAGCAAGGTGCACAATTTTGCCTTGTGGTCGACCGATGTTCTTTGTGCCGTTCGCGGTGCACCGAACAAAAGATTGATCGTAAGGATTTCGAGCGTTACATGGCAAACTC
>CAYQMZ010000476.1:0-6346 GCA_964418725.1 uncultured Pirellulaceae bacterium | reverse complement strand
TTCCACGACCAGCCAGACGACGCGCCATCAAATCGGGACGTAAACCCCCGCGACCGGGGCGGGCTTTGTATGACGTTTCGCACAACTTTCACGCGCCGGCCAGAGAACCATCAATTCGCGTGTTTTAAATTCTTGTCATCTGCGTCTTTAGGCTGCGAGTCGATAGACATACGCAAGAACCTCAGCCACTGCACGGAAGAGCGTGTCTGGGATCTCTTGCCCCACCTCAACCGACGCGTACAAAGCTCGCGTCAGCGGTTTTCGCTCTAAGACTGTGATCCCGTTTTCTCTGGCAATTCTCGCGATACGTTTTGCCAGAAGTCCGGTTCCTTTGGCGACAACCTTCGGGGCTTTGCTCACCCCGCGTTCGTACTTCAGCGCGACCGCATAGTGTGTTGGGTTGGTAAGTACAACCGAGGCCGTGGGTACGTCCTGCAGCATTCTCATCCGCGCGGCTTCTCGTTGAAGTTTCCGTAACCGCGATTTGATTTGCGGATCCCCTTCATCCTGCTTCTGCTCTTCTTTGATGTCTTGCCGCGACATCTTTAGGTCTTCTTCGTGCTGCCAGCGTTGATAGATGTAGTCCACAATACCAACGATCAGAAGCGCACCCGTGATCGACCAACCAACTGACAGGATCACTGACCAGGCGGTTTGAATCGCCGGTCCTAGCTCCATACTCGACGCACTATTCAGCAGCGGGATGTTTCTGCGAATGACCACAATGGAGATCCACATGATGCATATCAGCTTAAGGATGCCCCACCCACCGCGCACGGCGGAACGCATCGAGAATAGCTTTTGATAACCTTTTGCGGGCGAGAGTCGGTCCCACTTAATCTGCAAGACTTCGGTTTGGATACGAAATCCAATTTGCCCAATGTTTGCCGCCAACGCCACCAAGAAGATCCCGAACGCGAAAGCACCCAAAACTTGACCGGAAACCTCCAGCAGATATACCGTCAACTGTGTCGTTTCCACAGCCGTCCACTCGCTAAATCTGTGGAACTCCATCGACTGACGAATCAACGCCATCAAACGCAACATCATGCCTTCAGCGGTCCACGACAACAGCGTGATTCCAACGAACAGTCCGATGGAAGCATTGAGTTCCTGACTAAGTGCAACCTGACCTTGCTTTCGTGCTTCCTCACGACGCCGGCTTGTTGCTGTTTCAGTTTTGGATTGTGAGGGATCGCCCGCCATGTCCTTGCACCAAGTTCACCTGCTCTAGAACAACCAGTAAAAGATGCTCTGCTGTGCTTCGAAGTAACTAGTCAGTTTGTGCAAGATGTCTGGCAAGAATGCCAACAATGCCGCAAACCCCACAATGAATCTCAGCGGGATACCTACCGAGAACAAATTGACGTTTGGAACGGCTTTCATCGACACGCCCAACACTACCGTCGTCACAAACAGGCAGATGGAAACGGGAGCGACCACCAATAGACTGACTTCGTGAGCTTGCGTGAGTCCGTGTGCATAGTGACCTTCTGCGTATGCTCGCAGGTTTTCAACCGCCCCCGGATGGATCACGGTTGCATAGAGTGCCGCGATGACCGTGTGGTGCGTTTCGGTGACAAACAGAATCAGTATGCCAAGCGCTTCTAAAATCGCTCCGATCTCGTTGGATGTACTTGTCGAACCAGGCGCCGTAATGCCGCCGAGGTTGAACCCCATCTCCTGGCCCACATAGATCCCTGCCAACCGCATTGGCAACATCATCAGGCCAAGCACGAGCCCGAGCGCGCTGCCTACCATTGCCTCCCAAGTAATCCCCATGGTGAGCGTAACCCAAGTCACGTTGGTGAGGCCATGTCCTGCTTCGATGAACTGAGGCAGCCAAACGATGGTGAGCGAAAGACAGAACCCCATCTTGATCATCCGCGGCAGAAACTCACGCCCGAAGATCGGAAAGGTGAGTATGAAGGCCGCAACGCGCGTCATCAGCAAGAGGAAGGCGAAGACGACCAGTTCCGGGTTGGCAGGCAGCGCTTTCACATGTTCACCTGCGTCAAATACCACAACATCCGATGCGTGAAACCCAACAGGATTCGTAGCGACCAAGGCATCATGACAGCCAACACAACCGCGACGGCCATGATACGAGGAGCAAAAGTCAGCGTCTGCTCCTGAATGCTAGTTACCGTTTGAAAGATGCTGATACAAATACCGACGACGAGGCTCACGACCACGGTCGGCGCGACGAGGAGGATCGCCGTCATCAATAGATCTCGACCGATGAGTACGACTTCATCTGGAGTCATCGTTTCGATCCTGCTTCTGTCTGAGCTGGACGCAAGCGTGGTTAACCTTGCGTCAAATCGCGTCATTCTGCTTCGCGAACTCTCTGCGAGCGCACACTTTTCCCGTCACGTCATTGCATGAGACTCATACCGAGTCCCTGAGCGACTAGATGCCAACCGTCGACCACCACAAACAGCAGTAATTTGATCGGCGCCGACACAACCACCGGTGGCATCATCATCATCCCTAACGACATCAAAATGGTGGACACCATCAAGTCAATCAGCACGAACGGAATGTAGATGCAAAACCCCATGATGAATGCGGTCTTGAACTCGCTGATGATGTACGCGGGAATCAAGACACGTATGGGCGTTTCCTCTGGCGTTTTGATCGACTGCGTTGTGCGAGACATCTGAATAAACAGCGACAGGTCGTTCTTCCGTGTGTGCCGCAGCATGAACGTCTTCAACTCGTCTACGCAAACTTGAACCGCCGCGACTCCCGTGATTTCTTCATCGACGTAGGGACGCAAGCCTTTGTCTTTGATGGCATCTAGCGTTGGCCCCATCGTGAACGCAGTCATGAAAATCGCCAGACCGATCAGCGAGATCGTGGGCGGAATCTCCTGAGTCGTCATGGCTCGTCGAACGAATGACAACACAATCACGATCCGCGTGAATGAGGTCACGCTCACGATAAGTGTGGTCAAGAACGACAACGCTCCCATGAACAGGGCGATCTGAATCGGTGTCGCCAAGCCTTCGAAAGCACTGGCCTCCGCCGCCTGGCGAATTGCTTCCATTGGCAACTGAAGATCGTTGATGGTCGAGCCAACGGACTCGACTACGCCCGCCGCTTCGTTTGCTTCCATCCTGTCACTCCCTTCTGTGCCAATAACGCCTCGGCTGCTTTCTCGAACTCCAACGTCTCCTGATCAGCTTCTTCAAGCTTCTCACCAAATGTTGTTGGAAGTGCCACGACGTTCTGTATGCCGGTTGCGTCGCGACTGATCACGACCAACTGTTCTTTGACCTGAACTAGCTCCAACCAAGTGCGTTGACCGACAAGCAATGAGTCGACAACCTTTAAGTGGGTAGACGCACGCTTACCTTGTTGGTGCTGCGAGAAACGCGACCCCACCAACATGATGCCGATGCACAGTGAAATCGAAAGCACGACGCCGGCAAGCAGTTTCAACAGCAAGTCTTTCGTGTTCAGCGCAGGCGCCAAGCTTGGCGGCCCTGTCGGAGCAGCGAAAACCGCATTCTGACCCGTTGGTGTGGCTACCAATCGCGGCGCCTGCTGGGTTGCGGTGAGCTGTGTCTTTCGTTGTGTATTTGCTTGCCCCTGATTCGGCGACCCGCTGGCCAAGACCTCCGCTGCGTAGGAGGCATAAGCCGCGTCGGATTGTGCGAACGTGGCCGATACGCCAAATGCGCAGCAGAGCAACATCGCCTTCAACCAAGTGGAGCAGAGCATGCGGGGGGTGCACATTTCTATTCTTTCGCTGGTTGGATTTCCTTGATGCGAATCGCAAACTTGTCTTCGACGACGACGATCTCTCCCCGCGCGAGTAACACGCCCTGAGAGACAAGGTCGACGGGATCTCCGACAGCGCGATCCAAATCAATGACAGATCCCTCGCCAATCTGCAGCAGCTCGCCGATGGGAATCTGCACACGGCCAAGCTCGGCCCACACATCGACACGCACGTCTTTGAAACGGTCGATTGATGCGGCCGGACCGTTGCCGCTACGCATGTCCGAGACGGACGTAAACTCCGGTGTGCTCGCGACAACGTTAGAAGTGTCCTCGGCAGTGGCTGCCGGTTCCGCGCTCTCCGTCGTCTCAGGCGCTTCCGGTGATTCGGTTGCTTCAGTTGACATAGGACTTGTTCCTTAGTGAGCAATTACCATCTGGGTTATCGCTGAGTCTCGGTACCTACTTCGAGCAATCTGCATGTTCAACTTGAACGATTAAGGGGCTTTTAATTCCTAGGCGATCGTTGCCGCCTGTCGTTTTTCGGGGAAGCCAATTGACAGTCATTTACTTGCATTTCAAGAACGAGCTACGTTTTGCCGTGACGCGCACCTTTGGGACTGCCGTTCGCGATTGCAAAGAATTTCCAAAAGAATGAAGTCATTCGAATTGAAAGTGCTGTTATGGATGTTGCAACCATAGTTGGATTGATCCTAGGAATCGGCCTAGTAGTCTCGTCGATCATGATGGGTGGGGGTGGAATTGGCCCCTTCATCAACATTCCATCGATGATGATCACGATCGGGGGATCGATTGCTGCTGTGATGATCAACTTCCCGCTAAGCGACTGTTTGGCCGTACCAGCGATCGTGAAGAACTGCTTCATGCAAAAACTTCCGAATCCAGTCGATGTCGTTGAGCAATTCGCAGAGTTCGCAGCGATCGCTCGTAAGGACGGTTTGATGGCGCTCGATGAAAAAGTCGAAGCGATCGAAGATCCGTTCATGAAAAACGGACTTGGTCTCGTCGTCGCCGGCACTGCAAAGGAAGAGCTGCAGGCCATGCTGGACGTAGAAATGACCTACATCGACGAACGACATCGCGTCGGCAAGAAGATCATTGATGCTCTCGGAGCGGCAGCTCCTGCGTTCGGTATGGTGGGAACGCTGATTGGTCTGGTTCAAATGCTTCGATCCCTTGATGACCCGAGCCAGATCGGTGGCGGTATGGCGACGGCGTTGTTGACGACGCTCTACGGTGCGTTGATGGCCAACCTGTTCTGTATCCCACTAGCCGGAAAGTTGGACGCTCGAAACGCGAATGAAAATATGCTGCGTGAACTAATGGTCAATGGAATGATGAGTCTGTTGGATGGCCAACCTCCTCGATCAGTAAAGACTTCCTTAATTGCATTCCTGTCGCCACGAAACCGACCAGAGGAAGCTACGGCCGCATAGAAATGGCCTGTTCTTGACCCGCAGCCGCAACGTTATCGATAGCGAGGGTCGGGAGGCAAGCACCTTGTGGTGTGTGCCATCGGACGTCTCGCAACCTGGGGGGCAGAGGCGGGCGGCTGTCGGGTTTCGAAATCAAACCGGATTTCAAAATCAAAATTCGATCATAAATCCACAAACATTCATCACCACGTAATTTGAAGGCCACGACATGGGAAAGGGCAAAAAGCCGCCAGAAGGACCAGGTGATATTCCCGCGTGGGTAATGACGTTCAGTGATGTCATTACGCTGCTGATGACGTTCTTCATTCTGTTGTTGACGTTTTCGTCGATGGAGCCTGAAGAGCACCGGGACATGATGCAAACGATTTTGCCTGGATCCGACGGGGTCGCTGGGGCTACTCCGTCCAGTCCGAAAGATGCGGTGTTGTTTAGGCAGCGATCGCATGCGGGTCGAATCACCGATCGCGGATCGGAGGTTCCTCCAGTGAAGACCGCGCCCACTGAGTCAGCGATGGGTGAAGGACTGGCGGGGCTCAAGCAAGACGAGATGCGTGAGCTTTCTTCAACACACACACTGCGTTTTCCGTGGAGCGAGTTGGTCGATGGCAACGGAAAACTCACATCCGTTGGCAAGCAACGCCTCCGCATGCTGGCATTCCAAGCTTACCGACAAGACTTCATTATTCGGATGCGCATTGGCTCGGTGACCAAGTTCGACCCCGCCATGGAAGTCTACTTGCACATGGTGGGTGACTTGGGAACCAGTCCGTCGGATATCGGAGTCGGTCGGGACGAACTGGCTGACCGCGATTACCTCTACGTGGACATAATCAAGCGTTTCGAGAGCACTACCCATGGCTCGTGAGAAGAAGCCCGAAGATCCGGGCCCCAGTAAGCTCTACCTGCTGTCGTTCGGCGATACGATGACGACGCTGCTCGCGTTCTTCATCGTCTTGTGCTCGATGGCAACCGAGCAAACAGGCGCCAACAGCTACAGCGGAACGGGCTCGTTCGTTAACTCAATGAGCGGTGGAGGTGGTGCCGGTATCCATTCAGAGAAGCTGAGCAAGCGTTCGGTTAACTTGCAATCCACCAATCCGCTATATCCCGTACCCAGTGAAGACGAGGACCAGAACGGCAATCGCGGTCCGGACGAGGAC
>CAYQMZ010000475.1:3975-6347 GCA_964418725.1 uncultured Pirellulaceae bacterium | reverse complement strand
CGCGTAATTGAAGGTGGCGAGTGGCTGTTCCATGCTTGCTTCCAGCGTGTACTTTTTCTGCTAATGCCATGGCTTTGGTTCCGTCGTCCCGAAGAGGATTTGACGGACATCGACTCGAGCCTGGTCGATGACAACATTCCTTCGAAGCAATCGCCCACCGAAAAAATCGTCGTCACGTTACTCGATCGATTCTATGCCGTTGTCGACGGCATTTATGAAATCACAACAACCGCACTGCAGGTCAGTGGTCGCATTGCCAAGCGACTATTGCCTCAGCGAATATTCTGGCCCGTTTACTGGGCGATCGATGGTCTCGTTGATACCTACGACTTCTGGATGGAATGGTGGTACTCGCGAGACTTCAGGCGGCTTCTCTTTGCCGCTCCAGCATTGTTGCTTGGGCTGCTACTGCTCGCTTGCACGCTACTTGGATTCCTGACGTCCAACGGCGGAAAGATTACTCACTACCAACGGCGCCTCGCAGATGCAGAAGAATTGCAGGACGACGCGAATATCGTGCTGATCAAAAATCGCCTCGAACAACTGGGCTTCGAGCATGGCGATGAACTGGCGTTTCGGCATGCACTAGAAAAGGCGCAGAGTGGCGACATCGAAGCAGCGTACCGCGACATCCAACCTTTAGCGCCAATTGACCAGCCAGGACTCTTGGGAGCTCACTTGTGGCTTGCCGGGGCGTTGATGGAGGGCTACGGTACTGACGACCTTCCGGAAGAAGAAGTTGAAAAACAACTCGCCGCACATGTACAGCACGCATTAACGCTCAGCCCAGATGCACCGCTGGCCAGGCGTTTTGCCTTGGAACTAAAGCTCCGCCGAGGTGAATCGAGTGATGAATTACTTGAGGAAATGAAGGAGCTTTCGAAAACCCAGAAGGATCTGAATGCGGGACTCGCGCATGAACTGCGTCTCCGCGGCGACCTAGTTGAAGCGAAGCGAGCCGCCCGAGCTGCCATTCGTACATTCGAGCAACTTGGCAATAGTTTTACGTCGCCCACCAGCGGCCCGTCAGATTTATCGCCGCTGGGATACCTACGCATTGCTGAATGCTACGAAATAGTTGACGACATGGCATCCGAGCGGAAGTTGCTCGCAGAAGGTGCGACTCGCTATCCAGAGTTTCCAGTTCTTCAGGAGGTGCTGAAGGAACGGAACGCCACAGCATTCGAAGCAATGGATCTTCAAGACGAATCTGCGGCAGCGCTGGCAGAGTCGATCTTCCGCACGGACAAGAAGAATCACAAAACGATGATTCGACTGGTTTTCGGACTCGTTGGGAACTCCGCGAAGGAGTCGAAGAACCTCGCAGACGCGGCGGAAACAGAGCAAGCCGCCAGGCGCATTGTTGACGGACTCAAGGCGAAAAAAATTCTGCCGACGGAAGTACTCGTATTTGCTGGCGACTATCACTTAATCAACGAACGCACCAAGCAAGCCGAGCAGTTTTATCGGGAAGCATGCGATTACGACCCAGAGGCAAGTTTTGCCTGGAACAATCTAGCCTCCATCTGGAGTAGCCATGCCCCGATTCAGCTGGATGCTGCTTTGGATGCCAGCAACAAAGCAATCGCGCTAAACCCTGACCCCAGATTCTACGACACACGCGGGCAAACGTTCGCAAAGCTAAAGCGATGGCGAGAAGCTATTGCTGATCTTGAAATGGCAATCAGCGGATCGATTCCCAATGCACCCGATGCCCATCGTGCGCTCGTCACGGCGTACACAGCCGTCGGCAAGCCGGAGCAAGCAGCGGCACACGAATCCATGTTGCCAAACTACGAATAGTGGTTGGTCTTCGCGGCCTGGGCACCAACCGTGCTACTGGCTGCGTGCACTTTGCTCTTCGAGTTTGCGGTACGTCTCGAAAGCCTTTGCTCGGTCACCGTCGGTGATGAAGCCAAGTGACTGGTACTCGAATGCCACGATCGTACTGTTCGCCGTCAATCGAACTCCGATTTTGTTTACGTCATATCCCTTGAGATGCATGACGCAAGCTAATGCAACGTCTCGAAGTTGCAGTGTGCGTTGCTTGCTGGTCCCTAGGATCGTGCGATCATCCAGAAAACGCTCGATCAGTTTCAACTGCGACAGATCTTTGCGCACGACGATCGACTCCATCGCGTTTCGTCGCATCACGGGAATCGCGTTGGCGTCTGTCAGAATGCGTTCGGCGACAACACGACTGGCTCTCTCCAGCCGATACAGTCTTGCATTTTGCAATGCACGCTGGGCGTTTTGATCATTCAAGCTCGGACCACTTGCCGCGATGCCCCAGTCAGATACGAGACGGCGTACCACTGGGTGTTCGTTTCGCCCTTGCAATCGTTGGGCAATCTGCGGATTCCTCATGTAGT
>CAYQMZ010000475.1:0-3965 GCA_964418725.1 uncultured Pirellulaceae bacterium | reverse complement strand
ACCAAGGCCCTGCACTGCGCGGGTACTCGCTGTACAAGAAAAACAGGGCCAATGACGTACCGTATGCACTGTTTCGATAGTGAATACGTTGTCGCCCACGCAACTGGTAATTCTGCATCAGTACGATCTGGCGTTGAACGTCACTCTCGCCGGCAAAGCATTGGGCGACAAGCTCCCAGTCATCACTGAGAATCTCGGCATAGACCTCGCGGCTTTCGACGGAATCACCGTACCGATCGACGAACTTCGACCAACCGGGCAAGGCAGCTTCTACAGCATCGGTCGCCTTGCCATTTCGAAACTGAACAAGCCAAGCATTACGTTTCTCCTCACGAATCAACTTTAAGACTCGCTTTGAACGATCACGAACTTCGCGATCAGCCTCGTTAGCTGCAGCAGCCAATGCCGCTTCAGCCTCCACCCCCAGGAACAACAAACGCTGGGCCGCATCTTCCCGTTGCAAGAAGCTGCCAGAACCTAACTGTTTGATCGACTCTTCGATGTTTCCGGATTCTCTGGGATTTGGCTTGCTGCTCGTCTGTTGCTTGGTCGAATTGCCATCGTCGGCATTTGTTTGCGTCCACGCCTGTTGTGACGTGAAGAACGGCACGCAAAAGCAACACGCAAACGCGAGACAATGAAACCGTCGACCTAACTGGTTCGTGGCGAAAAATTGAGGAAAACGCTTCATATCGACATCTTAGTGAGCTAACCCACGTGAGGCGAAGTTTCGGTATCCGTACAGAAACTCGGACTCATTCGGTTAACAGATTTTTCCGGCAGATTATCCTCTTTTTAACCAAACCGTTACCAGACGAGTCTTTTCACTTTATTGCCGTAGCGACTTGCCATCGGCAGACGGCTTACTTAGACTGCGATCGTGGGATTTGCGGCCGCTTGCAGCCATAACTGCTAAAGAGCCACAGACTTCTGACCTCGAATTCTGGTTAACCAGCACTCGAACTAAGTCTGTCCAAAAGGAAACGCCAAGCCGCGGTCCCCCAAGGGCTGCGGCTTTTTTTGTCGCGGTCGTCACACCAATTCATCGAATGGTACGTACGAACATGGCATCTGTTCCGCAATCTGAAACCGGCAAAGTCTCCTCCAAGTCTGCGAGAAAGGACTCGCCCGGCATGTCGACACAGTGTGTGCACGCGGGCGAAGCACGTCAGAAACCGGGTGACTCGATTACAGATCCCATTTTCTGTTCGGCCACCTACACCTTCACAGACACGCAGTCGGTCATCGACTTCATCGAAAACGAAGAACCTCGTGAAGAGTATGGTCGCTACGGCAGCCCTGGCGAGCGAGTCGTGGAACGCAAGCTTGCAGCCTTAGAAGGCGGCCAAGAGGCATTGCTGTTTTCGTCCGGGATGTCGGCAATCGTTGGTGTCTTGATGTCCAAGCTTCAAGCCGGCGATGAAGTTATCTTCTTCAACGAGTGCTACCACCGCAGCCGCGAGTTTTGTGCAAAGCACTTGGCTCGATTCGGAGTCGTCACACGCCAGGTCGAAGCCTGCAACTACGACGCCATGGAGGCCGCGATCAACAAGAACACCAAAATGTTGATCAGTGAGTCACCAACGAACCCTCATCTGAGCTGCGTCGACTTGCAACAGTTCGCCGACCTCGGCAAACGGCACAACGTTGAAACGCTGATCGATGCGACGCTGGCGACGCCTTACAACTTGCGTCCCATTGAATACGGCGTGAATTACGTCCTTCATTCGGCCACGAAGTACCTTGGCGGTCACAATGACCTGCTGGCCGGCGTAATTGTCGCGCGCGATGCGGACGCGATGACGCCAATTCGCAATCTTCGCGGAATCATGGGAGGCATCAATCAGCCGCACAGCATTTACCTGCTGCAACGTGGGCTGAAGACATTCCAACTTCGCATGGAACGGCACAACCAAAACGGGCAGGCCATCGCCGAGTTCTTGGAATCTCATCCGCGAGTCGAGAAAGTCTACTACCCGGGTCTTCCTTCACATAAGTATCACGACGTTGCAGCGAAGCAGATGCGTGGTTTCGGCGGACTGATTACGTTCTTGGTTGCCGATGCCGATTGGAGAGCAACCGCAGACATCGTCGACAAAGCTCGTATCCCGCGCATCGCACCAAGCCTAGGCGGCGTCGAGTCGTTGATTGAGCAGCCATTAGTGATGAGCTATTTCGAAGCATCACCGGAAGACCGTCGTGCTTGGGGCATCTATGACAATATGATCCGAATGTCGTGTGGCATTGAAGACACCGACGATCTGATTGCGGATCTCAAGCAAGCTCTAGAAAAATAGCCCGCAGAACTTGCGTTCAACGGGCCAGTGTATGTCTACCTTTGAATCGGCGTGACGGTCTGTGCAGTCACTCAGCACAGACTACCGCCGAGTGGATTGCGGCGAACGCCTACTTGCCTTTGTGGGCGTCGTGGCAAGCCTTGCAGTTGGTTGCTTTCTTCAGTTCGTCAATCGCACCTTCACGACCGACGGCTACTTTGGCTGCAGCAAGTGCCGACGTTCCGGCCAACTTTTGCCAAGACGCGTCGTCACCCTTCGGCGGCTTGCTTTCGACAAGGCTTACAAACATATCGAGCAGGGCCAACTTCTCTTTGTCAGTCGCTTTTCCACTCAGTACCTTTGCCCGCAATGCGTCCTTCCCCTTAAAGCCTTTCTTCATCACCTCTTTGATGGTGTGCTTCGGCTTCACTTCTTCCTTCTTGGGTTCCTGCTTTTCTTCGGCAACCGCAAACACGGTCAGTAATGCCAGAGCGGCAATAGAGGCGGCTAACGACTTCACAAACTTCGACATCATGAGTTCCTATTTCGGTGACAAAGCCAACTTGATCGATGGATACCACTATATCGGCTGGAGCAAGTCCGTCGCAACGTTGGCCTCCGCAATCCGACGACGAAGACTCGAGCGGAATCGGTAATCCTCGGAAGTCCACAACAAGCGGAGACCGCGCAATTACTACTTCAGGCTAGTTGGCCAGCAGTTTGGCGATCCGTTTGTCCAAGATCGATTGTGATGGCTTGTCAACGATCTCACGAATCTCCTGCAGGTACTCAAGATCATCGGTCAACTGAAGCGTTGCGATGACGCTATCGTAGTGCGACGCGACTCCCGATTCACCGGTTGCTAACAGCTTCCTAATTCTGGCTTTTGCTTCGGCTGTTAGCGTCTTGTCATCTCGACGAACAAATAGCAAGTCATAGAACCGGTCGATGCCGTCTCTCAACTTTACGTAAGCGGCTTCGCGTTTCGTAAATCGGTTGGCATCCAACTGATTCACCAACTCGTCCACTTCAAGTTGCAGTTCTTCGCGATCAACGCGTAGATACTCGACTACGCGGCCGACAACGCGAGGATCGAAACGCGACTCAGGAGGAATGACGCCAAGATGGTCCAGCAAAGCAAAGAACCGATCTTCGACAAATCTTGGTTCGCTTCGATAGAATTCCGCGAACGTGCCCGCCGTGTGAGAAATCACTTGATCTTCGAGGATTTCTACCACCGTCGTTTGCTCTCCGTCGGCTTGCTGCCGATATCGATGAACCATGCGGTCGCCAATCAGTAACACCTGCAACCCTTTACTGTCATCAACGATACGAAAGACACGCCTCGGATGCTGTAGCTCCTCCAGCTTGAATTCGAAGTTCTCGCCACTGAACTTCAAACGCCCATTCAATCGTCCATTGTCAAATGTCTTAAAATCGCGTGACAAACGCGGCACGCCACCATTGCCGTTCAGTTCGTTAAAAAGTCGATCAAGATTCGGCGTGGATTTCTGTCCACGCTGAGCGGCAAACTGTCGTCGTCTTATCAAATCCTCACTCTCGCCTGTTTGTTTCGCCCCGGCCTCTTCCAGAAGATCGTTGACCTCGACGCGAATGTCCTCAACAGTCCGACCGGCGTAAGCGTCATCCCAATGCCCGCGATCGAGCTTTAGGTTCGGGCCTTCCCAC
>CAYQMZ010000474.1:4903-6348 GCA_964418725.1 uncultured Pirellulaceae bacterium | reverse complement strand
TCCACACCGAGCGGGCGGCATCGTCCTGTTCAAGGGCAGAGAGTAGCTCGTCAGGCACATCGACCGCATCTTGATCGTCGATTTCGAACCCGACCGAGACTCGGTCACCCATGCCGACGCCGCACGCTTTCATGATTCGCTTGGACAGCATGAGGCACCATTTCTTGTCGCCCTTGGGCTGCAGTGCTCCTTTGTGGTCGGTCCCTTCAATCTGACCACGAACGCGCAGGCGGGGGTAATCCGCCAGCGGCAGGTCTTTGGCGATGCGCGAAGGAATGTCGACGATCGCGTATGACATCCTTCCGAAGTCACGCTCAGTGATTTTGGCACGAAAGCTATAAGTGAATTGGCGCATGTTGGAACTGGCGGAACGCGGCAATTTCCAATATCGATTCGGCCTGATGCTGTCAGGCACCCTCCACTAAGTCTTGCGCCTGCTGAAGTAAGTTGTCAAACCCTGTCTTCAACTCTGGTCGCTTGATTTCGTCCAACAACTTCAGTGCCTTGTCGTACATCGCCTTAGCGCGGTCTGTTTTTCCCATGCCTTGGTAAGCAATACAGGCCACCAAAAAGTCCGCCGGTTTCTGCCCGTGAATCTTTCTTGCGGCAGAAAGCGTTTGCAAGGCACGTTTGTGCAGACCGAGTCGCACCAAAGCCAAGGCCTTTGTATTCAAGGTCGCGCCGTTCTTGGGCTGTAACTTGTCGGAGATCGTGGCTGCGTGATAGGACTGTAGGTAGTCGCGACGACTCAAGCCAGGAACCTCGGCGATCTCCCACGAGCTATCGTTGTTGGTCAACGCCCACAGTTTCCGCTCGTCCATTTCTTTGAATCGTTTCAGTTTGGGCGTCTCCATTTTCGTCGCCTGTTTGGCATTGATGGCAAGCAATGTGCCAAAGGCTTGGAGCCGAACGGAGTGTTCATCACTGTCCAGCAACGGTTTGATCAGTGGCACGAGTGACTTCGCTCCAGCACGAAGATCGGTCGCTACGCGTAAGCCCGCGTCACGCTGGTCGGTGTTCTCGCTTTGAAGCAACTTGCGAACCTTCGAAAGCACATTGGAGGAAACGGACAAATCGAACAACAGGTCGGCACTCCATTCTGATGCTTGGTGTACTTCGACGGCAATCGTGTTCGTCCCTTGCTTCAGCACTGACTTTTTGACGGCAAAACATGCGGGAGTTCGCCCCTGGCCTCTGCGTTCAACGGCGGCTGGCGTCATATGGCCCGAGTCTACTGGCACAAAACATCGGGAGACTTCTTTACCGTTGACATACACGACGATGCCGTCATCAAAGAAGCCTTCGATCACCACTTCGCGAGTCGCGTCTAGGTTCGTGATTTCAAATTGATTGCGGAAGTAGTGTGTCATGGGCTGCGACACGCCGATCGCCTCGTGGCTTAGCGTTGTTGCCTCGCCCAACCCAAAGCCGAGCGGCGCGGCGCC
>CAYQMZ010000474.1:4053-4893 GCA_964418725.1 uncultured Pirellulaceae bacterium | reverse complement strand
TGTCGGAGTAGTACTTCCACTGCGAGCCTCGCTGCAACAGATCTCCGCCAAGGCTACTCTTGTCTTCGTTCATCAATCGCTGAACGATTTTGTCGAGGGTCTCGAAGTCTGTCGTGTTCAGTCGCTCGCGGATGACGCCTCGTTTGTCGAGAACCAGCATCGTGGGATAGCTGTTCACTGCCCACTTGCTGGCGATTTCTCCACTGGGATCAAACCAAGATGGGTAGTTCATTTTGTACTTGTAGAAAGCTTGCTCGGCCTGCGAACGACTTTGGTCGCAGTTGATCCCCAAGAGGGCGAAGTCTTGGTTTTCATACTTCTCTACAAGCTTCACGTTATCCGGATACATTTGCCTGCAGTACGGACACCAGTTGACCCAAAAGTCCAAGACCACGACCTTGCCAAGATGCTCTTTCAGTCGTTGCTCGGTGTAAAACAGGTCCTTGGCTCGAATGTCAGGTGACCGCATGCCTTTGCTGACTTGGGCGTATTCCAGCGAAGGCCCTAGCAGCGTTTTCAGTGTGCCGCCTCGCAGGCGAACATTCCCATATTCGTCCACCGCCCGCTTTAGTAACGCAATGTACTCCGGTTGAGAATCGCCGAGCGTGCCCGGCTTGTATTGGGCCGTGTACGTGTTCCGTCGCTGAAGATTGGACGCCAACGCGTAGCAAGCGATTCCTTGCGCTTCGTGGTGCGGACTGTTTTGAATGATGGCCTTCTGAAGTTCAATGACTTTTTCTTGGGTAGAAGTTGCCAGGCTGATTGCGGCTTCACCAATCCAGGGACTATCTAGATACTGATCTTTCAACAAGTCGATCGCCGTAAGTAGCTTTCCTTGCG
>CAYQMZ010000474.1:0-4043 GCA_964418725.1 uncultured Pirellulaceae bacterium | reverse complement strand
ATCGGCTCAACAACTTGGCGGCCATTACTAACGCTTGGACGGCAGCGTCGGAGTTGGGCCGCTGCTTCGCGAGTTGTAGGAATTGATCGCCGTACGAATGAAGTGGGTTGGAATCACCGAAGACCTTTTCCAACGCGGACTTTTCTTCTTCGTCCCACTCAGATCGCAGGAACACCATGTATTCTCGTTCAAAGTCGGCATTCAACATTGCCACGTCAGGGTCGGTGATCGTGCCGAATCCAGGCAAGGGCAACGGTGTCGCTTGCTGGGAAGCCGATCGATTGAAGACGTCGCGAATGTGGTCGACGTGGATCGCGAACCCAAGATTCTGGCCTTGAGCAATCCAGGTATTCATTCCAATGACGGATCCGAACTCGTCGATCAGCGGACCGCCACTGTTGCCGCCAGAAATTGCCGCCGACGTTTGAATCCAGACTGCTGATTCCGGCGCTTTCAAGGACTCTTGGAATTCCGCGGGCAGTTCGGACGATTTGCGGACAGCACTTACGATTCCGTTGGTTGCCGTGTATTGAAAGCCGGCTGGGTGCCCGATGGCTGTCACATCGTCGCCTTGACGGATCCGCCCGTTTACCATCAACGGCATCGGAGTCATGTCGCGGGGAACTCGGTCAAGCTTGAAGATCACGATGTCGTGATCCGGATCGGCGCCGACGACCCCCGCGATTTTAAGTTCCTGGCCGTTGCGAGTCTGAACCTTGGCGTAAACTGCTTCTTCAAGCACGTGGTGGTTGGTCGCGGCAAAGCCTTGGTCGTCGATCAAGAAGCCTGTGCCTGACGCGATCTCTTCGCCTCGGGCATCGCGAGAAACGATGTACAGAATCGCATTCTCAGCACGTTGGATGATTTCTCGATGGGTGAGCTGATCCCGAGAGGTTTCTTGTGCCCGTGATTCGACTCGTGACGGAGTCGTCGTTCTGCTGCTGACGAAGGACATCTTGGCTTTGCCGTGGTTGATGCCTCCTGGTGTGGATGGTTCGAGTTTTGCCGAACCATTCGGGAGAATTGCCTGATCGCATCCAGCGAGGGCGGCAAGCAGCAAGCAACACGTTCCAAATTTCAATCGACTGTTCATCAGACACCTGCTCGGGCACTTGTTGACTGAAATCCACTCTAATGGCGTGCCCCCTACTCTGGAGTTGCGGTTAGGTGTTTTGGTCGTGTTCTGCTGCCGAGATTTCGGACGCTGCGGGTGAGTCGGGTTGTGCCGTTTGCCTTCGACCTGGCGCGCATGGAACGTTAGACGTCAGTGGACCCTTATCGCCGCCGGAATGGGCGTGTGGCAGTAGAGGATTTGCCGTAGTGGAATTCGCCAGAATTCCCTTTTTACGAAGGATTCTTGGTTGCCGCTAGAATCGCAACAAGTTGCCGCTATTCGTGATCAGGTGCCAAGCAGGGCAATCGCGAGATTCAGGTAGATCACGATGCCGACGATATCGATAAGTCCCGCAACGAATGGGTTGCTCATCAACGCCGGATCCAGGCCGAGCCGCTGAAAGGTCAGCGGCAAGACAGATCCAAAGAATGTCCCGCAGATGACGACCAAGATGATGGTCAGCGGTAGGACCCACATCGCCGCCGGATCGACAAAGTACGCCGCCAAGAAACCCATGGCAGCGAGAGAGCCGCCTAGGATCAAGCCACTAAGTAGTTCGCGAATTACGACGGTCCACCAGTCTTTGACTTCGATGTCGCCTCGGACGAGTGCGGTAATGATAAGCGTTGCCGATTGACTGCCCGAGTTTCCGCCGCTTGAGATAATCAGCGGAACGAAGAAGACCAGCCACTTCCATTTATCAAGTTGCTCTTCGTAGCTCTTTAACGCAAACGCAGTGACGAGTGCGAAGACGAAGAGTACTGCGAGCCAGATGCCTCGTTTCCAGCTCAGTGTTAGAAGCGACGTACGTAGATAGCTTTCTTCTAGCGGGTCGACCGCACCGATGCGGTGAGCATCTTCCGCTGCTTCCTCTAGGACTACGTCGATCACATCGTCGTATGTGATGATGCCCAGCATGCGGTGTTGTTCGTCAACGACGGGGATGGCAAGTAGGTCGAATTTGGCAACCTTCTGAGCCACAACCTCTTGGTCGTCGTCCACGTCGACCGTGATCAGCTCCGTTTCCATGATGTCGCTGAGTTTTGTTTCCGGACGTTTCAGCCGGGAAATCAATTCGCGTGTGGAAACGAGTCCACGCAGATGGTCCGAGTCATCGACCACGTAGAGATAGTAGATTGTTTCGACGTCTTCGCTTTGCTGAAGTGCTTCAAGCGCATCGCGAACGGTCATGGCCTCCGGCAGTTTCACAACAGCCGTCGTCATGACAGCTCCGGCCGTGTTCTCGGGGTGGGCCTGAAGACGCAGGATGTCTCGCCGTTCCTCCTGCGGTAGCAGTTCGAGCAATTCGGCAACAATCTGGTCGTCGACGAATTCCAGCAGGTCGACACGATCGTCGGGGGCCATTTTGGCGACCATGTCAGCAACTTGCTGCCGGTCTTGGCCTTCAACAAGCTCTACCTGACGTTCCGGTTCGAAGTACAGGAAGATCTCGGTGCCTTCTTGCTCGTCTGCGTACTGCAGCACGCGCCAGGCCTCGTCAGCGGACAGGCCGGACATGAATTCAGCCGTGCTGGCCGGGTGGATGGTAGTGCAGAACTCTCGCAGTGCTTCGCCATTTCCCTCGGCCAGCATCTCGCGAATCTCGGGCAGAAACAGAGTGTTGAGCATGTTGGTCTCGATTCTATTACTGGACAACGTCTTAAAGCGTCGTCAATCCGCGGGAAGTTCGGGGTGAAGTTGATGGGTGTTCTGTTGTTGCACGCCAGTTCACTTATTCGACCAACGATCGAGGCAATTATTAGGGCTAGATTCGGAACGGCATAGTGAGTGCGGGCGAACCGACGGCAAGCTTGGCAACCGTGAGGCACTTTCGGGAGGTATTCCGACCGAACCCACGCCAAATTGGTAGTGAGTGTTGATGGCAGGAACTCGGTGGTAAGGTGCCCAGCCGATGTCTGAGTTGGTACCCCGAAGTCAGTTCCGGCTAACGACACGCCTCCTCCGAGGTTGTTCGGTCGGTAGCGAGAAATAGTCTCAAGGCTGCTTGGTTGTGCCGATAAACCAGTTCAGCGAGTATCGCTGAGGATCTCGGAAATTGCTTCGCTAGGTCGTTGCAAATGTTTGACCACCCCCTAGAGGGTGAAGTAATCTGAGAAATAAGGTACATTTCCCTGCCTGCGGTCGACCGCCGACCGAAATCAAGCCCGCCCACACGAGATCCCCCCTTGTCGATCACAGAACCTGAATTGGAGCAACTTCGGCACTGCCAGGCACGCATCGGGTATTATTTCAAGGACCCGAGCAAGCTGAAGGAGGCGCTCACGCATGCTTCTGGAGCCAACCATAGGCTTGGTTCGAATGAACGGATGGAGTTCTTAGGCGACTCGATTCTGGGGTTCGTCGTCTGCGAGATGCTGTTCCAGCAGTTTCCGCGTTTGTTGGAAGGCGATCTGACGAAGATCAAATCAGTCGTCGTGAGTCGTATGACGTGTGCGAAGGTTAGCGACGAACTTGAGCTACAGGAGTTTCTGATTGTCGGCAAAGGAATGAGTGCTCGCAGTCGCGTACCACGTTCCGTGTTGGCCGATGTTTTTGAGTCCATCGTCGCCGCGATGTACTTGGACGGCGGAATTGAACCAGTTCGTGAGTTCATTGAAAAGCACATGCAATCGGACATCGATCGTGCTTCGAAAGGGGACTCAGACGATAATTATAAGTCGCTGCTGCAACAGATGGCGCAACGTGATTTCGGAGCAACGCGCACTTATCAATTGCTTGACGAACGCGGGCCTGATCACAAGAAGCTCTTCAAGGTCAGCGCGTTTATCTCTGGTCGCGACTTTCCGCCGGCCTGGGGCAGCAACAAAAAAGAGGCTGAGCAGCGGGCCGCTTGTAACGCACTGGCAAGCATTGACGGCAGTGAGGTTCCGTACTCGGAAGAAATGATCTAGTGCGCTGAGTCGATAGA
>CAYQMZ010000473.1:6024-6356 GCA_964418725.1 uncultured Pirellulaceae bacterium | reverse complement strand
AACATGTACGGAGCGGTTAACTTCAACGACTTCTTGGCTCTGTCGTCCGGCTTCACCGAGGTAAATGGTTGGGCGAACGGAAACTTCGACCTCGACGCCGACGTCGGATTCACGGATTTCCTCCTACTATCACGCAACTTCGGAACGCAAGTCGCCGCGTTACAAGCAGTGCCACCGGAAACTGCAATCGACGGCAGTAGCGACAAGGAAGACGATCGCAACGAGACAAATGCTGCGGCGGCAGTTGATCTGGCAATCCTGTCGTCACTGGATAACGACGATGAGTGATCTTTAAGCGGTGAAGCCGCAGCGTCACAGCCAATGCGGCGCAA
>CAYQMZ010000473.1:0-6014 GCA_964418725.1 uncultured Pirellulaceae bacterium | reverse complement strand
CAGTACGCCGGGCTCAATTGACTCACTCAAGAATCGAACCGAGCCATCACAAGCTAACCCGTTGCTTCCGGACCAGTGCTCGGAATAAATCCGTTCGTCTTTCCAAGACTTCTTTGCCGACTTTCGATTGACGCCACTGGCAATGTGCGTGAGGTTCTTACCCGATACCCAAGCACCGTTGGGATCGCCATCGCTCTCGACACCACGCCCGGTACATTCGCTTACACAAAGTGTCTTAGAAGTACCGTCGATAATCCTAGCCACCGAAACGCGTGGAGGAACTTTCAACCTATCGGCATTTTCAAGTCCCTTGATTCCTATCAGCACACCACGTTGTGGACCGTACGGTGAGCCCGTTCGTGGATTCAGTTTGTCTTTGTCCGGGCCTGCAATTCCTAGATAGTCAATGCAGCCCAGCGTCAGTCCAGGCACGCCGTTAAAGTTGACGATGCGGTCTTCGATGCGATGCTCTTCCCGAAGTGACGCACTTGGGCAAAGATAGGTCGGGATCGATTGTGCGGCGGCAACTTGGTTGCTAGGTTCCAGGTAAGAACGTTTGAAATCTAACTTGTCGTGGAGCGAAGACTCTTCCAAGAAGGCGAGCGTCAATGCCGACCACGCGTAGTCGATACTTCCTTCGCGACCGGACTGCGTAGTCCAAGTTTGACCTGGTGGAAATTTTTGTTGAGCCGATTCAAAATTGAGAATTGCCAAACCAATTTGTTTAAGATTGTTTTGGCATTGGCTGCGTCTGGCAGCTTCGCGGGCCGCGTTGACTGCCGGGAGAAGTATGGCCACAAGGCTACCAATGATCGCGATGACCACCAGCAACTCCACTAGTGTAAACGCTCTGCTGTTCTTTTTCGCCATAATCAATCCTCTGTCCACATTCAAGTGTACTTAACGAAACGTTAACAGCCAAGCAAAGCCGGCCATGCCATTCGCAGAAATACCACTTGTCGACGCTGCAATCGTAAACCTACTGGTGAGGTTTGCCGTAGATTTGGGCGTCGTTTCTCTACTGATCCTCTTCATCTATTTTACGAATCAGCGCAATCGCACCTACGTTTTTGCATTCATTGTCATGAACGTTCTGGTGTTTTTCCTCTGCTTCACGCTCAAAAAACTCGACCTGAATCTGGGCATGGCACTTGGGCTATTTGCCATCTTCGGCATACTTCGCTTCCGCACCGACTCAATTCGCATCAAAGAAATGACGTACCTGTTCGTCGCCGTGGGTATCGCCGTTATCAATGCGTTATCGAACGAAAATACAAGCGTCGCGGAGCTTGCGCTAGCAAACGGGGCCATCCTCCTCACGACATGGGGGCTTGAGCGATTCAGTACAGCCCCGATCACTGCTTCTGGTTCCAGTCAAAACTTGGTCTACGACCGCCTGGATTTACTGAGCCCAGAAAAGAAGGACGAGTTGCTCGCCGACGTACGTCAGCGCACGGGACTGGATGTCACAAGCGTGCTGGTAAAGAAAATCGACCTCAAGACTCAGACTGCGACGATAGCAGCCACCTACGAGCCTCAAAACGGTCAGCCCAAGTCGTAAGGCGACACTTAGCTTTTTTAACTTTGCGGTCCCAAAGCAGCACCGCAAACGATCGCAATTCGTGTCGCACTTCTTGTTGTGGATTTCCGAGCGGACTAATCTTTGTGGGCTCCACCCCTCAGGAACTTAGTGATGTCTTCTTACGCTCTACGCTTTGTCTTCGCACTCCTTACTGTCACCTCCATGCTGCAAGCTACCGAACTTCCCGTTTACGTTGGCACCTACACCAATGGTGATAGCGAAGGCATTTACCTGCTGGATTTTGATTCAAATTCGGGCGAGTTGAAACTTCGCGGCGTGGCGGCCAAGACGTCGAATCCATCGTTCCTTGCACTGCACCCCGAGGGTGAGTTTCTTTACGCCGTGAATGAAACGAACACGGGAGAAATCAGTGCATTCCGTATCGCGCCGAAGACGGGAAAGCTGACTCTGATCAACGACGCGAAATCCGGTGGAGCTCACCCTTGCCATCTGTCGATCGACAGCAGCGGCAAATACGTGCTTGTCGCTAACTACACGGGAGGCAACGTTTCATCGACCAAGATCAACGCGGACGGATCGCTGGGCAAACAAGTTTCGCTGCTCCAGCATGCCGGCTCCAGCGTGAATGAAAAACGACAGCAAGAGCCACACGCTCACTCCATCAATCTGACCCCGGACAATCAATTTGCGATCGCTGCGGACCTTGGGACGGATGAGTTGCTAGTTTACGACTTTGGTCGTACGGGCAAACTAAAGAAGAAGAACACCACAAAACTGGCTCCCGGTTCGGGACCACGGCACTTCTCGTTTCATCCAGATGGCAAGCACGCGTACGCCATTAACGAGTTGCTCTCAACGGTCACCGTCCTGGAATACGACACGAAGGAAGGCAGTCTTAAGGAACTGCAAACGATTACTACGCTTCCACGCGACTTCGAAGGTGACAGCTTCACGGCGGAAGTACGCGTGTCGCCGGACGGCAAGTTCGTTTACGGTTCGAACCGTGGCCACGACAGTATCGCCGTCTTTCGAGTTAACTCCGACCATCGGCTGACGTTACTTCAGATCGAGAAGATGGGCGGTAAGACGCCTCGTAATTTCAATTTGGACCCAACGGGCAAGTTCCTCCTCGCGGCCGGTCAGGCTTCTCACGACATACAAGTCTTCAAGATCGATCCACAACTGGGAAAGCTGACCAAGACGGAACACAGCATCAAGATCCCCAATCCCGTGTGCATCCGCTTCGGTCGACTGGATTAGAAAGCACGCGTGTTCACCCACAGGCGTGACTCATCACTGCGGCGTGGAGGAAAATGCCTCTTCCTGTTCCACGCCGAAACTGCGCATCTGACCGAAGCACAGTTTCCATCCTGAGTTGTTATCGACTAGTACCGATAACCGCTACGGCATGACGGACGGTAGTTGTAGCCGCGTTGATAGTAGTAGGGACGCTCCGCGGGACGACCGTAGCTGGGACGCAAGACTCGTCGATCGCGATCTTGCCATCCATAGGATCGGAAGTTATTGCCGCTGCGATAGCCAAATCCCGATGCGTACGAGAACCCACCTCTAGGGCCTCCGACGGAAATAAATACAGGGTTGTGCCCCGCCTGAACCTCGTGCGTAGCCCCAGAGAAAAGAGCCAAACCGGCGACCAACGTCAGTGCACCTGCGAACTTGTTCATACCACACCTTTCAAGTTGGAAAACCACATCGAATCGCACCAACGCGATCCGCCGGCACCAGAGGCAAGGTCCATGCCAAACTGTTTATCCGTTCGTTCCTCGTGCAATCGGGCGGTCAAACGAAAAGCGGTGACTACAGTTGCACAACTCCTGACATCGCTTTGATGTCGCCACCATCGGACACTAAACTGTGCCTCCGAAACTTGCCTTGGCAGTTTCGCCTAACAAGCAGAGATGCGATGAGTTTTCCTACCAGTATCTGCCACGCCTGTTGCCACTTGCAGTCAATCGTTTCGGGTAAAGGCTCCCAATTCCTGCTCTGTAAACTGTCTCAAAGTGATCAACGATTCCCCAAATATCCACCGCAACCAGTCAGCCGTTGCTTGGGCTTCACTGCTTCAATAGAACCGCCAGAGAATCGTGGCACCGTGGATGCTCCACCACCGCGGGATTAGTCCTACGTTCAGAAAGAATTCCATGAAGAAACCCTCGATGACTTGTGGGAAAATCCTACTACTCGCCTTTATGTTCGGTAGCCTTCCGCACTTCGCCAAAGCCGACAACGCGACGCAGCAAGTTGTACCGGCCGAATTGCACGCTGCCTCTGAGACATTGGCTCGGGGGATCCTGCAAAGAGACCTCGAGTTGGCAACGAAAACAGCTCTGCCTACGGCGACGGCACTCTATGCCGATGGCCGTCTGCACTACAACTTCCTGAAGAACATCAAAAGCGAAGCAGAAAAGAAAGCCAAGGCTCAAGCAGATCCCAAGAAGACCTGGCATCCAGCGCCGATTCGCGTTTTGCATCGAGAATTCCAGGTCACGGATAACGTTGCAGTGGCAACCGAGTATTTGGGCGCCGTGGCCCCTGCACCCCCTGGGACAAAGCTTAAGCCGCTGCGACGAACCACTACTTGGATTAAGCAGTCGCCAACAAGTTGGAAATTGGCGGCGCTGCACGAGTCCAACTACTCTCGTTGGGAAAGCTCGATCGCCTCGTACGAACAAAAAGACGACGGCGACGCGCCACCGCCCGGCGGTATCGTGTTCGTCGGCAGTTCCAGTATTCGAGGTTGGAAAACGCTTGCCGAAGACTTTCCCGGCCTTCCAGTAATCGGGCGAGGGTTTGGCGGTTCACAACTCATCGACTCAACCATGTATGCCCACAGGATCGTGCTGCCTTATCGACCAGCGGCGGTGGCCATCTACGCAGGAGACAACGACATCGGTTATGGAAAGTCAGCCGAGCAAGTGTTCCGCGACTTCAAAGTCCTAGCAGCCACCTTGCACGCGGCCGATCCAAAGTTAGAGATCGGATTTATCGCGATCAAACCGAGCCTGAAACGATGGCAATTGTGGCCTGATATGGATCGCGCGAATCGGATGGTCGCCGAATTGGCAGCATCCGATGAACGCATTACGTATCTCGACATTGCGACGCCAATGTTGGGCAGCGATGGCAAACCGCTCAAAGAGTTCTTTGTGAAAGATGGGCTCCACATGACGCGAGCGGGCTACAAAACTTGGGCGTCTGTCGTTCGACCGTGGGCACAAAGCGTTCATGCTTCGAACTAACGCTAAATTGGGGCTTAGTCATCGATCCCACGTTGAAACTTGCCACGCAATGAAACTCGCTTGAATCATTGTCTGGCTTTCGCCATGCTGTGCTTACCGCAAAGTCCAATCCTGGCTTCGGCCATCCATCCGTAAACTATGCCCGCCTCGTCCCGGAGAATCTTCGTGAACAATCGTCGCACATTCCTGAAAGCTGCAACCGTTACTTCCGTCCTCACACCTTACTGGTTCTCGACTTCGAAGACCCTGGCGGACGAAACCAAATCCAAGAATGATCGGCCCGCAGTTGGCTCGATCGGGCTTGGTGGACGAGGCAGTGGCATTTGCGGCAACGCATCCAGGTACGGCGATATCGTGGCGGTTTGCGATGTTGATGAAAAACACGCCGCTCGCGCGAATGAGCGTTTCTCTGGGGGCAAAGCTGATAGCTACGAAGACTATCGCAAGCTCCTCGCTCGGCAGGATATCGATATCGTCACCATCGGAACGCCTGACCACTGGCACACCAAGATCGCACTGGAGGCGTTGGCCGCGGGCAAAGACGTCTACTGCGAAAAACCAATGACGCTGACCATCGACGAAGGGAAGATGATCTGCGAGATGGTCCAACGCACCAAACGCGTCTTCCAGGTTGGAACACAACAACGCAGCGAAATGGGAAATCGATTCTTGCAAGCCGTCGCCTTGGCTCACTCAGGCCGACTTGGGAAAATCAAACGCGTCACGGCCGCAATCGGCAAAGCCCCGAAGCAGGGTCCGTTCGAAGCCAAAGATCCGCCTGCGAATTTGAATTGGGACATGTGGCTTGGCCAGGCACCCATGGTGGAATATCGTCGCGAGCGAACGCACGGCACATTTCGTTGGTGGTACGAATACTCCGGCGGAAAGATGACAGATTGGGGTGCCCATCATGTCGACATCGCTCAGTGGGCAATCCAAATGGATCAGTCGGGACCCTTGAGCGTCGAACCTGTATCCGTCACGCACCCGGTGCCCTTCGAAGACGGCGTTCCAACTCGCGACGATTCCTTCAACACGGCGACGGCATTCAACGTGAAATGCATGTTCCCCGGTGATGTGGAACTGGTGATTCGACATGACACTGACAATGGTGTCCTGATCGAAGGAACCGAAGGAAGGATTTTTTGCAGTCGCGGACGTATTACGGGTAAGCCAGTCGAAGAAATGAAAGAAAACCCGCTGCCAGAAGA
>CAYQMZ010000472.1:2124-6377 GCA_964418725.1 uncultured Pirellulaceae bacterium | reverse complement strand
GGCCCGATCAGGACCGTTCGATCAATCGACCAGCGGACCGTTCGGGGCGTGTGGATAACTCTATCTTAGGGCGAGCTGGGTCGCCTCACCGACAACCGGGGACTTCGATTCAGGGGATGACCCGTGTTGAGCCACGGCAGCGGCCGGTCTCACGACCTCCGACGCGCACACAGTCCAAGTCGCGTCCTGAACCTCGCAAGGTTGTCGTTCAGCCATCGCGTTCGAATTCGCGTCCAACTGCCTCCCGGCCAAAAGCTACCCGTCCAACTGCATCTCGGCCTACGGCTTCTCGTCCAACTGCCACTCGGCCAACGCCGCGACCGCAAGCTAGGCCGCAGTCACGTCCGACGTCACGTCCACAATCATCCCGGCCTGTTGCCACGGCGAGACCACGACCTGCGCCGCCAACACGCACAACGCGTTCGCAGCCAAGGCCCACGCCAAAGCCGCAAGTGACGCGTTCGGCTCCAAAGAAATCAAGCTCGCCTGGGTTCTCAACGCATGGCATGCGGAAGGCTCGCGGTGCTGACTTGGCCCGACAGCGTGCGGCTTTGCAAAAACGCATGAACGAGCGAAAGAAGAAGTAGCCGCGATGGAGTGACGGTCGAAACGAAAAGAGCCGGTGATCAGCGTCACCGGCTCTTGTTGTAGTTGCGTGCTAGATGTTGAAGATTCAGTGACTAGACGTAGGCCATGTTGCCGTCCCATTGGACAAAGCCTTCGATGGCTTCGTATTCGGCGAGTCCTAGTTTGTCGAATCGTCTTGCTGTTTCGTGGTTGCGGTCTTCAGCCCGCTGCCAAAACTCGCGAACATCGGGACCGGGAAACAATGCTCTGTCCTTTTGTGATTCGTGCTTGAAGATCGCGTTTCGCTTGCGAAGCAGTTCGATGGGGCTCAGGGGAACCGCCATTTCAAGTTCGTGCGGTTCCCATTCGTGCCACGCTCCGCGATACAGCCAAACAACGCACCGGCTATACCAATCTTCGTTCTTCACTCGATCGCAAGCTTGTAGGATCGCACTCAAGCAAGTTCGGTGAGTTCCATGCGGATCTGACAAGTCGCCGGCCGCATAGATCTGGTGCGGCTGCAATCGTTGAAACAAATCAACGATCATTTGTATGTCTTCTTCACCTAACGGCTTCTTCTTGACTCGGCCGGTTTCATAGAACGGCATGTTCAGGAAGTGCAGTTGTTCGCCCGGGATTCCGCACAGGCGTGTTGCAGCTCGAGCCTCTCCCTGGCGAATGAGACCCTTAATTGCTTGCACTTCGGGGCTGTCCACCTGGCCGGGTTTCTTGTTCTTCAGAAACTCTTCGATGTGAGCTTCCAATTCGTCCGTCCGCTGAGCGTCCACCCCAAAGCTGCGATTGAAGTCTGCAGCGAACTCGGCAAAGCGAATCGCATCGTCGTCAAACACGGCGATATTGCCGGATGTTTGGTAGGCGACGTGTACTTCGTGGCCTTGGTCTGCCAGCCGAATCAGCGTTCCACCCATGCTGATCACGTCGTCGTCCGGATGGGGCGAGAAGATCAGCACTTTCTTTGGGAAGATGTCGTCGTGTGGAAGCGGTCGGTCGCCAGGCTGCCGAGCATGTTCCGGCTTTCCGCCGGGCCAACCGGTGATCGTTCCTTGTAGACCGCGGAAGACTCGCAGGTTGATGTCGTATGCTGGGCCATGCTTGGCCAGCAAGTCTTGAAGTCCCTCTTCGTTGTAGTCCTCTTCGGTCAATTTCAGCACTGGCTTGCCAACGTGTTGAGCCAGCCAAATGACTGCTTTCTTAATCGTATGCTCCGGCCACTCAATTGGACCAAGTGTCCATGGTGCACGGAAGCGAGTCAGGCCCTGGGCGGCAGCTGCATCCAAGTAGATTTCAGCACGCCTGTGTTGCTGGAGAAAGCTGGCTGCGATCGAGGACGTGATCTCACCCTCGACGGATTGAGAGATCACTGGTGCTTTGTGCTCACCAAAGGCCATGAGGATGACTTGGTCGGCATCCAATATCGTGCCAACGCCCATCGTGATCGCTCGACGTGGGACGTTCTCCTCACCGAAGAAGTCGCTGGCTGCATCCAGGCGAGTGACGCGATCCAAAGTAATCAATCGGGTTCGGCTGGTCCGTGACGATCCTGGTTCATTGAACCCAATATGGCCTGTGCGGCCGATGCCAAGCAACTGAATGTCGATGCCGCCGACGTCCCGAATGCGTTCCTCGTATTGTCGGCAGAAGTTTGCAACTTCGCCTTCTCCGATGGTTCCGTCCGGGATGTTGATGTTCTCTTTTGGGATATCCAAATGGTCGAACAAGTGTTCGTGCATGAACCGCACATAGCTTTGCAGTTCATTGGGCTGCATCGGGAAGTACTCGTCCAGATTGAACGTGATGCAATTGGAAAATGAGAGTCCTTCTTCCTTGTGGATTCGAATCAATTCCCCGTAAACGCCTACAGGTGTGCTGCCCGTCGCGAGGCCCAAAACACAGGTGCGTCCTTCGGCAGCCCGACTTCGAACCAACTCGGCCACACGCCGAGCCACAGCCTGACTTACGTCCCGGGCGTGGGGGAAGGTTCTTGTGGGCGTTTTCTCCAGTGCCAGAAGCGATTGTCCGTTCGTCATTTGATGCGTTGCTCTCTTCGTTTTAAGGAGCCTAAATCGTAGGTCCGTTGTTAGCCGGAGGGAAGATCGTTTACTAGACAAGGGCATTCTGTTCACGTAGTTTGTCAGTCCGGTTAAGGGGGATGTCGCTCGCTGGTCCTTGAGATTTGTGGAGCACCGGCTGAGGCTTCAGTCCAGTTCCCCATTCGTTCTGTTTGAGATTGAGGAAGGTAAAGATGAGCAATGAAACATGGCCTCTAGGCGTGTTCGCGAGTATCGACGCGGGGCTAGGTGTGAAGCTGGAAGTGGCTCATGAGCTCGGCGTGCCAACGATTCAGCTCCATGCTCCGGCGGCTTCGACGCGTACACCGGAGAATGCGGAGGCCTTCCTCAAGAAGCTGGCCGATCTCAACATCCAACTGACATGTGTCTTTTGTGGATTCGAGGGCGAGAGCTACGCCGACATACCAACTGTCAAAGAGACGGTCGGCTTGGTCCCAAAGGGGCCACGCGCAGCACGCACCCAGGAAACGAAAGAGATCTCAGACTTTGCCAAGTTGCTGGGCGTCGATTGCATCGGCCTACATATCGGGTTCGTGCCCCACGATGCCGATGATCCAGACTACGCGGAGGTGCTCGACGTAACGCGGGAGATCTGTGATCACGCCAAGGCGAACGGACAACGCGTCCATTTAGAGACCGGTCAGGAACCAGCCGATGTGCTGTTGCGGTTTATCGAAGATACCGAACGCGACAATCTGTTTATCAACTTCGACCCCGCGAACATGATCTTGTACGGATCCGGCGAGCCGCTGCCTGCCCTGCGACAGGTGGGTAAGTATGTACGAAGTATTCATTGCAAGGACGCCACCTGGTCCGACAAACCAGCGGAGACCTGGGGTGCGGAAGTGCCGTTGGGCGAAGGCGCCGTTGGGATGGCTGACTATTTAAAGACTTTGGCTGAACTAGGTTACGAGGGGCCGCTCACTATCGAACGGGAAATCCCCGAGGAGCCAGAGCGGCAGAAAGCTGAAATCGGCGGTGCTTTGGATCTATTGCGACAGATCAAAGCCGATCTCGGGAAGTCGTAACCAGAATTGGACTCGGAAGCGCCTAGTTCTCCTAACGCCAGCACGGATAGCAGATCCACAAAAAATCGTAGATTTGGGTCACATATGGGAGTTTTAAGCCGTGTAGAATGTCGGTCCACGCTCAGTGGAAAGTGTTGCGGCTGAAATTGTCGACTGTTAATCTACACGCGGGCTGGGCTTCAACTTTCAGATTTGGCGAAGGACAACTATGCGCAAAAGAAATAGTGCGTTTACGCTGGTTGAGTTGTTAGTTGTTATTGCGATCATCGCGATGCTAGTAACATTGCTCTTGCCCGCGGTGCAAGCTGCACGTGAAGCGGCACGAAGAGCACAGTGTCAGAACAACTTGAAGAACTTGTCGCTGGCATGTTTGAACTACGAATCTGCTGTTCAGACATTTCCGCCTAGCTACACCCCTGGTCCGTGCTGTGGAACGCCCAGCTATGAGTCCTGGACCATCGCGATTCTGCCGTACGTTGAAGAACAAGGTCTGTACGACCAGTACGACCTGACGGTACCGAACGAACATCCGAACAACCAGTTTGTTCGAGAGACTCCATTGGCCATC
>CAYQMZ010000472.1:0-2114 GCA_964418725.1 uncultured Pirellulaceae bacterium | reverse complement strand
GGACAAGCCTGACCGGCCCGAGTCTGGCCCAGGTAGCGGACTGCTATATGCTCGCGGCAGTTACCGTGGAAACGCTGGTCGCTCAGATGGTAACGGTATGTGGTGGGATGCTCAGCAGAACATCAAAGCGATGCCTTCTGGTTGGAAAGGCCCACTGACAACGTCATGTGGTCCTCGCGAGCTTTGGGAAAAGCACAACACGGCATCATTCTGTGAATCGCAGGGTCTGATCAATACCGTGAAGATGAAGCAAGTTGCTGATGGAACGTCGAAGACGTTGTTGGTTGGTGAGCAGACCATGAAGCCAACATCGGAATCAGCACGACGTCGCCGATCGTTCTGGGCGTATAGCTACACTTCGTATAACAAGTCCGAGGTTGTTCCTGAGACACGCACGATGTTCTCAGACTACGATCGGTGCGTTCAGTTTGGTGATTCGAATCCCTGCAAACGAGCTTGGGGAACAGCTCACTCGAATGGAACCATTCAGTTTGCCTATACCGATGGCCACGTCAGCAGCATTCCGCCTAGCGTCGATATGCAGGCATTCGCGGCTGCGGCTTCCATCAATGGCCAAGAAGCCGTGACTGCCGTCATCGAGTAGTCCATCACGCGGTGCGACTGCATTGCATTGATTGGGCCTCGCATATGCTCTAAGTTTGAGTCCTGTTTTCGAACGAGAACAGGACTCTTTTCATTGGTCGGAGAAGACGCATGACAAAGTGCAACTCAACATTCCGTATGCTACTGCTGGCGTTGTTTGCGTCAGGGATGCTTGGTTGTGGACCAGGCTACGACGTTGTTTCTGTCAAAGGTCGGATCACTCTCGACGGTAAGCCTCTGACCAACGCCACTATCTTGACGCAGCCAATCGGAACGAAAGAAAACAATACGCCTGGGCCAGGCTCCTTCGCGGAGACGGACAGCGATGGTAACTACGAGTTGGAGCTGCAGGTCCGCGTGAACGAGAAGGTCGTGATTGGTGCCGTTCCCGGTCCGGCGCGTATCAAGATTACTGAGAATGCTGAAAAGCGAGTCTCCAGCGACGACAGTGCGGAAGTCGTGCGTAGTAAGGTGCCGTTGGACTACCAGGAAGGCAAGGCGGAATTCACCATTCCAGCTGAAGGAACCGACCAGTTGGATTTCGAGCTTGAGTCAGAGCGCCGCCGAAAACGCCGCTAAAACTGATTCGCAGAATCCACACTTCTCAATCAAGCCATGAAAGAACCCGCCATTTGGGCGGGTTCTTTGCATTCTGAACATACTTTGCTGGTTGGAATGTGACTCTTATGCTATCTACCTAAGACCCAGAACGCAGTCCGCCGATATTGTGGGCTGGACCGCAAATCAAATCCAAGATGAGATCGATCGATGGCAAAATTCCTGGTTACCGGGGGCGCGGGTTTTATTGGCTCTAACATTGCCGAGGCCCTGTTGGCTCGTGGCGATGAAGTCCGCGTATTGGACAACCTAAGCACTGGGCACAAGCACAACCTTGACGATTTGAACGTGGAGTTCGTGGACGGAGACATCACGAACCCGGACGACGTGGCACGTGCTGTCGACGGAATGGAGTTCGTCTATCACCAAGCCGCATTGGCTTCTGTACCGCGAAGCGTCAAAGACCCTATCGCGACCAACCAGGCTTGCGTGACGGGCACCTTGAATGTCTTACATCAAGGTAAGCAAGCTGGCGTGAAGCGTGTTATTTATGCCGCTTCCAGTAGTGCCTATGGCGATCAGCCATTTATGTCGAAGCGGGAATCGGATGTACCCGCTCCTCTGTCTCCATATGCGGTAGCGAAACTCGCTGGCGAGTACTACTGTCACGCGTTTTGGAATACCTATGGATTAGAGACCGTTTGTATCCGGTACTTCAATGTGTTCGGGCCACGGCAAGATCCGGGTAGTCCTTACTCGGCGGTTATCCCGAAATTCATCACGGCATTGTTGGCCGGGCAGCAACCCGTCGTTTACGGCGACGGTGAACAGACGCGAGACTTTACGTTCATCAAGAACGTCGTGCATGGCAACCTGTTGGCGGCATCGGCTCCAGCCGAAAAAGTCGCAGGCAGAACATTCAATGTTGCAAACGGAAAGTCGATCAGTCTCAA
>CAYQMZ010000471.1:2194-6420 GCA_964418725.1 uncultured Pirellulaceae bacterium | reverse complement strand
ACCTTGGGAAGTGAAATCTACTTTGTCACTGAGCAGAATCAGCTTTGGAAGTTTGGTGAGCCGAATGAAGGTGTTTTGATTGCGAACCTCGGGGACGAGTTTCACGAAACCAAAGAGCACTATCGCTTCGTTGCAAGTGAAAGTCACCTGTTCCTGGCAACGCTGCACGGACTGTGGGCGACGGATGGGACACGTGGAGGTACTGAGCGTTTGGCATTTAACTCTCACGCTCTAGAGAGTGAGCACTTCTACTCACTCCACTGGCCCGAAGTCGAAACGCACCTCATTGAATTGGCTGGCTGGAGAGACAAGGTCTTCTTTACCTTCAATGATCCGCAACACGGCGCAGAACTTTGGGTCAGTGACGGCACGAGCAAGGGAACAAAACTGGCCGCTGACATAAGTCCTCGGGATTCCAATCCGTCGTCGCTGGCCTTGTGGAATGACCAACTATTCTTCGCAGCCGATGACGATATCCAAGGAAGGGAGTTGTGGAAAATTGATCTAGACGCAGCAATGCGATCCCAAGCAGATGTAGACGGCGATGGAACGGTGAGCTTCGCCGACTTCCTTATCCTTGCAGCAAACTACCAGAAAAAAACTGAGGCGGGAAAGGCTGACGGAGATATCAACGAAGACGGCGTCGTCAACTTCGCAGACTTTTTGTTGCTGCACGCAGAGCATCGTAAATAATTGAAGGCAGAGTCTCACTCACCGGGGTAACGTCGCCGATTAGACTCTTGCGAACGACGTTCTTGAGGGGACAGACAATCCGTCTTACAACTGGGCCAGTGACAAGAACTCGCCCTGAGTCACGTACAAACTGATGAGTGCTTACCAAGTAGGCTTGTTGGCCACGAACTCATCACGCGACGTTCACCTCCTTAAGAAGTAGACGCTAGTGCAAACACGTCCCCTACTCGCTTTTCGCATCGCGAGTGTCGATGAATTGCACGTGTCACTTTCTGCCTTAATTGGTTCGTCACAGGCCATCCTGCAAGGCAACCGAGGAGTATTGTATGTTGAATCGAAGCGTGGTTTTAAGCGTGGTTTTGTTGTCAACGTTTTCCGGGGCCGTCTGTGCGCAAGGCTTCCGAGATTCGCTGGCGTTGGTGTATGAGAACGATTCGGGGCAGTCGATTCCCTATCGCATATTTCTGCCACCCGGACACGATGAGCCGGGAGCCTCCTTTCCGCTTGTACTGTTCTTGCATGGTGCGGGCGAGCGTGGCACGAACAACGTTTCTCAAGTCGCATCTCACATTGGTGGACTCATTGAAGCAACTCAGGGCGAGGATTATCCCGCCTTCCTGGTGACCCCACAGGTTCCGTCAAATGAAGGCTGGTCAGATTTCGGAGGTGACCTTGCCCCCGCGATGCAGCTAACACTTGTAGTCATTGAGCAGCTTGAATTGCAATACGCCATCGACGCTAGTCGTCGATATGTGACCGGACTTTCGATGGGGGGATTCGGGACGTTCGACCTCGTCGCTGATCGCCCCGATCTCTTCGCTGCCGCCGCACCTCTTTCTGGAGGCGGCGACGCCAGTGCCGTGAATCCGAACATCCGGACATGGATCAGCCACGGCAGCACCGACAGCGTGGTTTTGCCAGATGCTTCTCGCGTGATGGTGCAATCGCTGCATGACGCCGGGGCGGAGCCGATCTACCAAGAGATTGTAGGCGGGCATGCCATTTGGTCTGATGTGTACACCGATCCAGCCTTCTATGACTGGATGTTTAACGGCATCAATCCTGTGTTACCCGAGTTGATTTACAACTCTGTTTCTGGCAACGTGACGATAAACACGGCGGGTGCCTCAGGAGACCAGTTGTGGGCGTTCAATCTTATATTTGATGCCCCGCTGGTTTCGGATCCCACTCTTGAAGCGATCAACGGTATTGAAGTTAGCTCTCGGCCCCGATCAGGCGTTTTGGTTTATCGTTCCACTGAGGACAATGGCTTCGAAGGTGTCGTCGATTTTGGGCACATTCTACCGCCCGGCTTGAACTATTTCGACGTGCACTCGCGGCTGAGGACGCGCTACAGGGCCACTGGCACAGGCAACGAGGATTTCCACTTCGCGGTAAGAATCGTCCCCGAACCATCTGGGAGCTTTGCTTTGATTTGCATCGTCGCGTCAATCCTCGCGGCTCAGCGGCGGTGCGACTCCAGTAGATCAGGACTCTTGAAGTAAGTGAAACACGAAAGACATGAATCTCCAAAGTCGCGAAGGACAGGGATTCGGTGAAAGGCTCGATTCCGTCACAACGGAGTTTGCAATTCCCTTGTTCACGCAGGCTTGAACTCGCTAAGCTCCGAAGCTTGTCAAACCGCTGTCTCGTAAGGAATGGGCGCAAGTTCCGAGGTCTTGTTCACCTCTGTCGTTGGTAAGCAGGTGACCGCGCTGGATATTTTTCGACGCAGCAGTGCATTCAACTGCGAATCGAGCGGAAACGCAATGCTCTCGACGCGTGGCTTCGTTTAGAATGGGCCCGAAATACGCGGCGCTCGCGCCGGAGAATTCTAAGTTATCCGACTAGGGAGATATCATTGAATCCGTACGCTTCTCCAAAGTCATTCGATGATGTATCAACAGATGGCCCCAAGCCTTCATCGACTATGCGACGCTTCGGTGTGGCCTGTGTCGCGGTTGCCCTCACTGCTCCGGTAAGTGTCGCGATGTGCCTTACATTCGACATGCTGGGTTGGATCCGCGGCGTATTGGGGACCGCATTCTACTGGGGGATCGCATTCATGCTGGGGTCAATTGCCTGCTCTTGTGTTGCGGTACTGGCATCGAAATCCAAGCCATCCGCGATACAATTGTGGGCGGCATACCAGTTGGGTTGTTTACTTCTCTTCCGGGGCCACATTCGCTCGGTTAATCATCCGATCGCGGACTCAATTTATTTTTCAGCACCTTTTGTTGTGCCCATTTTCGCTGCTCTTGCTGCTCCGATCTGTAGGCAAATCGAAGCGTCGCCAATGGTTCGACGGCGGGTGAATTAAATCCTGAAGCGCAACGCTCTCAACTGCGTCGGTCTTTCTCACCTCGGAGCCTGAACCGAGTCGCTATGCGACCGACGCAGTCTCGAAGAAGTCCCGCGTAACCTCAGCGGCGTGCATAACCTCCTGCAGTTCGGTGTTCAGCGAACTCGCGTCGGCCATATCAACCGCCGCAGATTGTCCTCTCGCTGACTTCACCTACCTAGGCGGAATACAGCATTCTTGGTGTACGCTTGTTGTACTCCGTGTGTACGCAGGATGCTTCTGCAGTGGAGCGACCTTACATCTGTAATCGCATTTTTCAGAGCATTAGGAATTGGTACGAGGATTGCTGTGGGTTGGATTAGTTTTCCTCAAACGAACGGAGCGGTACCATGAACACTGCCAATTCTGACTCAATCGATTTACGGCCTTTTGCTGCAATTAAATGGCTAGTTGCGGCCTTACCAGTCGCGTTCAGCTTTGTGCCGACAGCTTGGTATTTCTCGTGGGACTCGGTGGCTTCGACCGGTGGCGATCTAAGTGCTCTGGTCATGTTTCCATTGCTCTTGCTTGTCCACCTATTGTCCATTGCGAATGCATTCGCTTGGGGCTTTGGCGAAGGCAGAACCTGGGTAACTAATGTCAAGCGCTTGACTCTAACGGGCTGGTTCGTCGTAGCTATCTACTCCGTCTTTCTGCTCACGAAGCTATCCTTGACTGGAGTTCTATTCGCAAACTAATTCGCAGTGCCCAGTTTGCGTCAGTTGACTTCATGCAATTCCGAGAACGCGCAAACTCATCGGTGTCCCACGTGAGCGGACACCGATGCTTTGTAGCGCGCTTGCCAAACCTGCGTCGGTCACATCAACCGACGCGGCTAAATCAGGTTAACCAATCGGAACATTTTCACGCACAGATGGCGGCTCGTTGCAGCTTCGCCAGTTCTGGGCCTAGATGCCCGACCGACGACGACACCGCTCGCAGTTCCGTGATTGGCGAACTGCACGAAGTCACATCAACCGACGTCATCAAGGAGTCACGACGGTTCGAGTCTCTGACCAAAGAAAAAGGACCTGTGAGGCGGGGTAGTGCCACAACAGGTCCCGTAGCCGTCATTGGAGCGACTGGCAGCGATCTAGGCTCGTTTGACTCCACCGCAGAAGCAAGCTACCGACGTTCTTCAATCAAAGTGACAGCTTCCAATTCACCAACAAGTTGCCCCGCAGCTCAGCGG